>CAJODX010000015.1 GCA_905233295.1 uncultured Synergistales bacterium
AGCTGGTCGTAATTCATTACGATATTTTTCATTTTGTCTTCAAGATTGCGAATATCCTGACGCAGAAGCTCGTTAATGAGTCTGTATCTTGAATTTGACGGAATGTTATTCAGCGTGTACTGGTCATAGCCGAATTTTGAATATAACAAATCCGCGTTTCCGCCTTCAAACAATTCCTGAAATTTTTCGGCTTCCTCCTGAGTTAAAGGCACGTTTGAATCCGCCGCGCATATACCGCACGAAATCAAAGGCGTTCCTCCGCTGTACCGTACAGCGAAAATGAAATCTCCCTCAATTCCTGTTATATTTGAATGAACGTGAACTTTTCCTGCCGAAAACGGCTTTTTCGAGGCTGTTTCAAGATTGATTGCGCTGCCTGACATGTCCCAGCAGCCTTCTGAAAATTCGCTGCGAAAATCTTTCAGCAGTGATGTTATGCCGTAATATGCAGCCATCTGTTTCAAGTCGGCACGTCCCTGTTTGGCTCTTAACTCATAAATTTTTGCGCCGTCCTGCAGTTCAGGAACGTTGCTCGGAGCTTCCGCGAGTAATTTCAGGAACGGAGTTTCAAGATCCGCGTTGAAAAGATCTTTTGCAAGTTCGATTGCGCGTGCTGCGTAACGTAAAATCTGAACGGGTTCGATTCTTGAGATTTCATCAAAGAACCAGCCGCATGACGTGAACATCAGAAGCGAATTTCTTTCCATTTCAAGCAGGGAAAGAGCGCGGATTTTTTCAGAGCTGCCGGGTTTCTCCGATAAATGTTTTTTAAGAAATTTATCAACATTTTCTTCAGACCTGTCGAGAATCACGTTTATGTATTCATCGCGAGCCTTCCAGGGGTCGGCAAAAACACCGCTGCTTTCATATAAATCTGAAATTTTATCCCGAAGATTGTTCAGCGCAACTCTCAAAGGTTTACGCCACCTGTGATGATAGCCGGGCGTTCCGTCTCCGCACGAACAGTCGCTCCTCCAGCGTTCAATGCCGTGCGCACAGCTCCATGAAGAATTTTCGATGATTTTCACTTCGCATTCCGGCGGATAAAAAGATAAATATTCTCCATAAACTGTCAGCTGAGCTTCAGCAGAGCTGTCGATACACTCAAGACAGTAAGCCAGTGCCATATCGCCGTGTTTGTGATGATGTCCGTAAGATTCTCCGTCTGTTGCAACGTGAGATAAAACGGGTTTGCCGTGAGCAGGGTTGGCGTTGATTAACTCGCGTGCGAATACTCCGCCGTCATCGAGCAGACCTCCAAACGCAATTTTCTGGGATAAAACCCCGTCATAAAAAAATAAATTTATTTTTCGTCCTGACGGAAGGTTACAGACATATGCCTGACGCGAATCTATTCTTGCGCCTGTAACGTCCTGCCAGCCTCCCCAGCCCTGAACCCGAACCGCCGCAGCCTGATATGGCGAAAGGACAGTGAATGAAATTCCGTTTTCCGCAAGAACTTCCAAAGTTTCAGTGTCAACGGCGCATTCAGCCAGCCACATTCCTTCGGGAAGTCTTCCGAATCTTTTTTCAAAGTCAGCAATGCCCCATTTGACTTGAGTCTCTTTATCGCGGCGCGATGCAAGAGGCATGATGATGTGATTGTAAACCTGAGCCATAGCCGGACCATGTCCCGAAAATCTTTTGCGTCCTTCGACATCGGCTTCGAGTATGGCACTGTAACATAACGGATCATTGTCTTCAAGCCATGTCAAGAGCGTCGGTCCGATATTGAAACTCATTCGTGAATAGTTGTTACAGATTTTTCTGATATAACCCTGTTCATTTAAAATTCTTGAAGCTGCGTTGCGGCTGTAACATTCTGCTGAAATTCTAGCGTTCCAGTCGTGCCACGGAGCTGCGGATTCCTGAACTTCAACTGCTTCAAGCCATGGATTTTCTCTCGGTGGCTGATAAAAATGTCCGTGAATGCAAATATATTTCGGCAAATGAAAAACTCCTTTTCAGTAAAATTAATTATTATTTTATACATAATTATACTCGCATTAAAAAATTAAAACGGCAATGAAGGAATAAAAATTTCAGAAATAAAAATAAATCTCAACGCCAGCCATTTAAAAATTTCAGAGCCGAATATCATCATCACAAAACATCCGCACGAAAGAAACGGAACCAGCGGCATCGTGTCATGCCGTCCCCATTTGAATTTTCCAAGCAGAATCATTATCAGAGCAAAAACTCCGCCGAACATTATGCCAAGATATAGAGAGGCAAAAACAAACTTCAAGCCCAGCACCGCACCCATGCCGCCCATGAATGACGCATCTCCCCAGCCCATTCCGCCGCGCGAAAGAAAAATTATCAGCGCGAAAACTCCCCAGCCTGCCGCAGCACCTTCAAGTCCGTCCAAAACCGCAGACCAGCCGCCGGAAAATCTGATTAAAAGTGCAAGAACACCGGGAGTGATTGCGAAAACATCAAAAACATCGCACGACTCAAAATCCGTGAGTGAATTTAAAACAAGACTGCACGCACCGACACTGACCAAAAGGCAAGCCCATGAAATTTTGAATTTATAAAAAATCATTACAGCCATAGCTGCGCAGATTAACTCGACTAAAATATAACGAATGGAAATTTTCGCACCGCAGTTTTTGCATTTTCCGCGCAGGAACAGCCACGAAAAAACCGGAATCAGCTCAAAAAATCCAAGGACATGTCCGCATGATTCACAGACTGAACGTTCATTGCCCCACCACGGACGGTTTATTACGCTTCGATGCGCAGCGACATTCAGGAATGACCCCATACAGGCTCCAAATATTCCTGCAATTATTAAAATAAAGTTCATTTTTTATTTTTCTGAGTGTCATAAACATAATGGCGGGTATCGTATTTTTTGCCTTTATCACGCGCATAAATCGTTCCGCCGTAACTCGCAGGAGTTTTTTTCATTTTAGAGAGTTCATTGTTAAATTCATTTAAAAGTTTTTCTCGTTCAGTTGTTCTTCCTCTGCCGTAAGTTTGTAAATCGCGTTCAAGATAGCCAAGGTCAACGAGTGCCTGAATATCAGCCGTGCTGATATCCATGGCTTCAGCGAGTTTGTAAATGTCAAAATACTCGTCTTCGTTGTCGCGCAGATATTCATGTACGCGCCCGTAAATATCTTCAAGTCTGTGCCGACAAGGGGTACACACTCTGTGATCAGCTTCGCTTAACGATCTGTAAACATTGCCGCAAAGTCTGCATCTCATAAGTTCCATAAAAAATCGCCTCCGTTAAAAAGTCTTTTTGCACTGGATTTTTTTGAGATTATAATATCATTCCCAAAAATTATTCCAGCAGAGATTTAGGATTTTCTCTTTTTCCCGGCGTGAAAACTTTTATATTTACAGAATCTGTCCGCCCGTCATTGTCAGACACGCTGATGATGTGTTCGCCGTCAGGAACGTTATAAAAAAAAGTTTTGTCAGACTTCGATGCGCCTATATATTCGCCGTCAAGATACCAGAAAATATTTCCGTCTGCTCCCTCGGTTTTCATAGGAATCTTTCTTTCAGTGTCGAACGGTGCGGCAAAATATGAAGCTCCCGAAATCGGTGAAGCTATCACGAGTTCGGGGCTTGAACGTTTAAGACTGAGATTTTCGCGCCGGATTTTTTCGTTAAAGCCAGCAGGAAGATTCACAACCGCCTGACCGGATTTTATCGTGTGCATGTCGCATGGAAAAGTTTTCGTAACGCCGTCAATCGCCCATTCAAATTTTGTTGAAGGGCATAACGCTGTCGGAGGTTTTCCTGATAACGTGCAGACTTTTCGCAAAATTAAATTTTCAGGTTTTTCATACCACGCTGACTTTGGAGAGATAACGCGGAGAATTTTCACGGCAACAGGCGCGGATGCCCTTGCTCCTACAAGTCCGTCCCATGATGTTCCGTCAGGGTTGCCAGCCCACACAACAACAGTGAAATCTGGTGTCCATGCACTTGCCCACGCGTCGCGAAGTCCGTAAGATGTTCCCGTTTTTAATGCAAGCCGCCATTGAGAGCCTAACGTTCCCCGTGCAAACAAAGAAAGTTCGCCGTTGTATCTTAAAATGTCGCTGACGAGCCAACACGCTTCAGGACTGGCAAGACGTTCTGAAGTCTGAACTGAATTTTTCAGAAATCTCAGAGGTCTGTGAACTCCAAGCGATGAAACAGCCGTGAACGCTTCGAGTTCTTCAAGGACAGTTACATCACAGCCGCCCAAAATTAAAGAATCTCCGTAATAATTCGCAGACTGTGTTAAATGTTTCAATCCCGCCTCGCGCATTAAAGATAAAATTCTGTCCTGTCCTGCGGCTCGTAAAACTCTCACAGCCGGAGCGTTAAGACTTTCAGATAATGCCACTCTCGCCGTTACTGCACCGCGATACTGAAGATCAAAATTTCTCGGCGCACGTCCCGAAAATGCCATTGAGGTATCCGCCAACAATGTCGAAGGCGTTAAATCCCCGTTATCAATCGCGCATATATATGCAAAAGGCTTGAGAGTTGAACCCGGCGAACGCGGCGAACGTCCGCAATCAACCCAGCTTGAAGATGCGTTTACATCGTAGTTGAATCTTGCGTTGCCGACCCACGCGACCAAATCCGCATTTTTGTTGTCAACAACACCTGCCGCAAGAGTTATATTCTGGGGAAAATCGTTTAAGGACTGGCGCAAAATTCCTTCGAGTTTCGTCTGTGCTTCGAGATTCAGAGTTGTTTCAAATTTCTGTGAATGTCCCGGATTCTGACTTAAAATCAATTCAGCGTAATTATAAGCCCGTGAAGGAAGTTCAAATTTTTTCCGCGGCAAATCTTCAAGATACGCGCGTCTTGCGTCATCGTGAGAAAAAACTTTTTTCCGTTCCATTAATTTTATAATGTCATCGCGGCGTTTCCGTGCAGCTTTCGGTCTTGTGTCAGGTCTGTAAAGAGTCGGACTCTTGAGCATTCCGATTAAAAGGCAGGCTTCACCGCGTGAAATCTGAGCGGCTGTCTTGCCGAAATAAATCAAAGATGCCGCCTGTACACCGCGAATATTTCCTCCGAACGGAGCTAAATTTAAATATAATTCAAGAATTTCGGGCTTGGACATTTGAAATTCGATTTTAATAGCCGTAATACACTCGCGAATTTTCGTTAAAGGAGTTCGTTTCCGTCCTTCGCGTTCAGACACAGACATTCTGATAACCTGGCTCGTTATCGTTGAAGCACCTGAAACAACACGTCCCCGAGTAAAATCCTGCCAGATTGCACGAGCCATAGCAATGAAATCTATTCCGAAATGTTTATAAAATCTTCCGTCCTCCGCGTTGACTGCAACGAGCGGAAGCCATTTTCCCATTTCTTCGAGTTTTATCGGGATTTGCCATTCAGATGCAGGAGATAATCTCACGTGAAACAATTTTCCGTCCGCGTCATAAAATGCCGTTGAGCCGAAAATCGTTTTTACACGTTCGGGATTTATTTGAATTGAAAAAAATAAAATTAAAACCGCCGATATAAAAATGACGGTCGCAAAGCAAAAAATTTTTTTCAAAATTTTATTTCCTGATCCCCAGCTGTATTATGTCGAGCGTATAGCCTGCAATGTTGTTGCTGTGATCGCCTATGCGTTCAAGATTGCTTAACAGGGTTATGAAATTCACGCCTTTCTCGGGGTCGCATTCACCGCGGTTCAGCCTGTCGATGTGAGCTTTGCGGTAACGCCGCTCCTGACTGTCGATTTTCTTTTCGATGTCGCGTATGACCTGCCATGCCTGTACAGCGTTTTCATCTTCAAGAGATTTTAATGAAGTCTTGACGGCTAACTCCGTTGTGTCGTACATGTCTTTTAATTCGCCTATTGCCTCATCTGAAAGATAATTGTTCATAACATCACAGCGTTCGAGTAAATTTTCACATCTGTCGCCGATTCTTTCGAGGTCTATTGAAGCGTTGACGTATGAACCGAGAACAGTCGAAATTTCATCTGAAACTCCGCGCTGCCATATCTCCGAGGCATATGCTGAAATAGATTCAGTGATTTTGTTAACGCTCTCTTCGTAATGGTCGAATTTCTTTTTTCGCTCGTCTATCTTTGACGAATCGAAATCCCAAAAAGCTTCACGGATTAAAACGAACATATTCTGAATTATCTGACCCATGTGAAGGATTTCATCTTTAACGGCTTCTGCAGCTGACGCACTTGAAATTGAAATTAAATTTAAGTCGAGATACATAACATCTTCGGGTCTGTCTTCGGGTCTTAACGGAATGATTTTTGAAATTAATTTTGCAAGCAAAGGCACGAACGGGAAAAATAAAACCGTGTTCAGAACATTAAAAATCGAGTGCGCGTTGGCTATCTGTCTTCCGATGTCGGGGCTGCTCAATATGACAATCTCGCGGTACAGCGGGAACGCAAGCAAAAATATCACAGTTCCGATTAAATTAAAAAGAACGTGAGCAGCAGCTGCCTGTTTTGCCGGACGTGTTGCCCCCATTGCCACGACTATGGCTGTTAAAGTCGTTCCGATATTATCGCCTAAAATGATCGGTATCGCCGCGTCAAGTCCGATTAAGCCGTTTGAATTTGCCGCGATTGCTATCACAAGACCTATCGTTGCCGCGCTGGATTGAATTAAAATCGTCAGAACCATTCCTGCGAGAACACCTGTTAAAGGATTACGGCTCAGAGTTAAAATAAAATCTGTATGCTGAGAAATTATTCCGACAACATCTTTTGAAGACATCGTCTGCATTCCAAGAAATAAAAGTCCGAGTCCTATAACGCCGCTCGCAAGATAAGAAAGCTGTTTTTTATTTTTTGCAAAGATCGACATTATCATTCCCGCGGCTACGAGAGGAAGAGCAAAGGCTTCAATTTTGAACGCTATGATCTGAGCTGTTACAGTCGTTCCGATGTTCGCGCCCATAATGATTCCGATTGCCTGATTGAGATTTAACAGTCCCGAATTTACAAAGCTGACAGTCATTACCGTTGTGCCTGTGCTGGACTGTATCAAAACAGTAACGATTATTCCGACAAAAATTCCGCGCAAAGGAGTTTTTGTGAGCGTTCCGATTAATTTTCTCATTTTGTCGCCCGCAATAAACTGCAAAGCTTCGCTCAAAAGCCTGATACCGTAAAGGAACAGCGCAACGCCGCCGGCAATGTTGAAAAATGTGCTAATCAAAAGCAAAGGACCTCCGTATTTTTTATTACTGCAGAGTATAGCACGGGAAATTTTGTGTTATATTAAAAAAAAAGATTCAGAAATTAAGGTGAAGAATCAAAATGGCACGAACGGCAATGGAAGAGCGGCACGATTATATGACAAAAACTCCAGTCCGCCGTCTTATATGTACTCTCTCAGTTCCGACTATTATCAGCATGATGGTTACGAATTTATATAACATGGCTGATACGTTTTTTGTCGGAAGAATTTCTACACAGGCTACAGCCGCGGTAGGAATAGTTTTATCTTTAATGAACATAATTCAGGCAATAGGATTTTTCTGCGGACACGGCTCAGGCAATTACGTTTCGAGAAAACTCGGCGCAGGTGAAATTAAGGAAGCTGAAGAGATGGCTTCAACGGGTTTTGCTCTCGCGTTCGTACTCGGAACAGTTATTCTCGCGGCTGGGATTCTGAATCTCAAGCGGCTTTCCGTTCTTCTCGGCGCAACGCACTCGATAATAAAAGATACGAAAGATTATATGCGCGTGATTTTAATCGGAACTCCTTTTATGACTTCGCAGCTCGTCATCAACAACCAGCTCAGATTTCAGGGCGCGGCGTTTTATGCAATGGTCGGGCTTGTCAGCGGAGCAATTTTGAATATTTTTCTCGACCCTCTGTTAATTTTCACGTTCGGTCTCGGTGTCAGCGGCGCGGCGATTGCAACAATATTAAGCCAGATTGTGAGCTTTTTTATTCTTTTCTACGGAACAACGAAAGGCGCAAACATAAAAATTCATTTCAAAAATATAAAATTCAATTCACATTATCTTCTTCAAATCGTGAACGGAGGCACACCGTCTCTAGCAAGAAACGCCCTGATAAGTTTCTCGGGCATATTGCTGAACAGGACGGCGGGCATCATCGCAGGAGACGCGGCAATCGCGGGAATGTCAGTCGTTAATCGCGTAATGATGTTTGCAAACTCCGCGTTAATCGGCTTCGGTCAGGGCTATCAGCCTGTGTGCAGCTACAATTACGGCGCAGGACTTCACGGAAGAGTTAAGCAGGGTTATAAATTCTGCGTCTTTTACGGAACTTTATTTTTGCTCGGACTTGCGGTTGTTTGTTCGTTCAAGTCGGAAGAGATTGTCAGATTTTTCCGCGATGACCCGAAAGTAATTTTAATCGGCAGTGTTGCACTGCGCTGGCAGATGTTTTCAATGCCTCTGAACGCTCTTATAGTCCTGTCGAACATGATGTTGCAGTCAATAGGCAAAGGCGTTAGAGCGACTATAACAGCGTCGGCACGTTCGGGAATATTTTTCATTCCGGCGATTTTAATTCTTTCGAGACTTTACGGACTTACAGGAGTTGAACTCGCCCAGCCTGTTGCCGATGTCTTGGCGTTCATGCTTGCAATACCGCTGACTTTTTCAGTGTGGCGCGAAATGAATAACGTGCTGAGTTCATAATATAAAATAAAAGACGAATGATATAATTCAATCAAAGTTTTCAGATTAAAAATTCAGAATAAAAATCTAAAAGGATTCGATTCAAAAATGTTTCTGACAAGTTTTGACAAAAACAATAAAAAACAGCAACTGCGCAGAGAGCTTACTCCCCTGAACGTTTGGGCTTTGTCTTTCGGCTGTGTTATAGGCTGGAGCGCGTATGTAATGCCCAGCGGACTTTTTTTGCCCAGCGCAGGACCTCTAGGGACTATCATAGCTATGGAGCTTACAACCATCACAATGTTGGTAATCTCTTACAGCTACGGGTACATGATAAAAAAATTTCCGACAGCCGGCGGCGAATTTATTTTCGCAAAAATGGCTTTCGGAGACTGGCACGGATTTTTCTGCGCGTGGTTTCTGGGTCTTTCTTACATTGCCGTTATTCCGTTGAACGCGACGGCTTTGAATTTAATAATGCGTGCGATGTTCGGAGATTTATTTCAGTTTGGATTTCATTACACGATAGCGGGCTACGATGTTTATATGGGCGAAATACTGGTTGCGCTTGCGGCAATCGGAATTTTATTTTTCATAACATCAAAAGGAGTTCTCGTAACAGGGAAACTTCAGACTTTTATGGTTTTCATTCTTCTCGGCGGAATTTTTATAATCCTTGGCGCGGCGGTTTTTAGTCCGATAGCTGTATCGTCAAATCTTCACCCGATGTTTCTGCCTGCGACTGGAAATTTCATTAAGGGATTTTTCGCACAGATAGTCGCGGTTTTAGTAACGGGTCCGCAGTCTTTCGTCGGATTTGACACTGTGCCCCAGTTTATCGAAGAAACAAATTTTTCGTCCAATAAAATCAAAGTTATCATGGACATGACGATAATAGCCGGAAGTTTCGTTTATGTTGCTCTGACGATTCTTGCGTGTTCAGTCTTTCCAGAGGGATATTCGAGCTGGTTCGAGTATGTCAGCGACATTCCAAATTTAACGGGCGTAAAGTCAATAGCGACCCTCAACGCCGCTTATATGTTGCTTGGAACGACAGGACTTGTAATAATATTTTTCTCTGTTATCGCGGCAATGCTTACGGGCATCGTAGGATTTTATTCAGCGACAGCAAGACTTTTATATTCAATGTCGCGGGACGGAATGCTTCCTTCGTGGTTCAGCAAACTTAACGACAGAGATATTCCGATTAACGCCGGAATTTTCTGCGTGTCAATGGCGGCTGTAACTTCACTTTTCGGGCGTGCAGTACTCGGCTGGGTGTTCGATATGGCATCGGTCGGAGGTGCTGTCGGTTTTGCCTACACGTGCATGGCGGCGTGCAGATACGCGATGCAGGAACAGCGCAGAGACATTATGATTTTAGGAGCGATAGGCGCGGCACTTTCGGGAATGATGGCACTGTTGCTGTTCGTTCCGATTGAGGGCTTGAACGTATCGCTGTCTCACGAATCTTATTTAATGCTGATAGTCTGGACTGTAATAGGTGTTGCGTTCCACGTCTGGGTCGGACTTGATAAAAAAGGTCAGACAGAGTACGCGGATCTTGAGGAACTCGTCAAAAAATCACTTGAAAATATTGACGTTGCGACAGAAATAAAGGCAGATGATTTTGCACCCATCAGAGATTTCGACATGGAGTGGGAATGGGGAAGCAAAGAAGACATGAGCGAATATGACAGCGAAAACGACAAACAGTAAGCATGGAGCAGGAAGTGAAAAAAAACTTTCTGCTTCAAATTTTCTTTTGCTATAATTTCTCTTCAGAATTTAAGAGGAGCAGAATTTTTTCACAATATGGATAACAACATCACAAACACATCATCATCAAATTACGGAGCTGAAAGCATAAAAGTCCTCGAAGGACTTGAAGCCGTCAGAAAACGTCCCGGAATGTACATTGGAGACACAGGGACACGCGGACTTCATCATCTTGTTTACGAAGTCGTTGACAACTCCGTTGACGAAGCAATGGCAGGCTTCTGCGATGAAATAAAAATCACAATTCATACAGACGAGAGCATCAGCGTTCAGGATAACGGGCGCGGCATTCCGACAGATCCTCACCCTTACAACGGCAGACCCACAAGCGAAGTCGTTTTAACGGTTCTGCACGCCGGAGGAAAATTCGGACAGGGAGCTTACAAAGTTTCCGGCGGTCTTCACGGTGTCGGTGTCTCTGTTGTCAACGCGTTATCAGAGTGGCTTGTCGTTACAATCGCGCGAGACGGCGTTGAAAAATCACAGCGTTTTGAGCGCGGAGTTCCTGTTACGGATTTATCCGAGGGCGTTCCGGCTGACTGGCGCGGCACAAGAATAGAATATCTCCCTGACAAAGAAATTTTTGAAGATGTTCATCACTCGCTCGACACATTAAAGAGCCGTTTCAAAGAGCTTGCGTTCCTGAATCCCGGCTTGAAAATTTCCGTTCTTGATGAACGCACCGGAGAAAGCCGCGAATATCTTTTCAAGGGCGGTATCGGAGCATTCGTCAAATATATCGACCGCGACAGAATGCCTTTGTTTGAAAATCCTGTTGTACTGTCGGGAACACGCGAAAATATTTCGATTGATGTCGGATTTCAGTACAACGACAGCTATCAGGAACATATTTACACCTACGCGAATTTAATTCACACGATTGAAGGCGGAACTCATCTTGTCGGACTTCGCACGGCTTTGACACGCGCAATCAATGAAGCGGCAAGAAACGCAAAAGTCCTCAGAGAAAAAGAAGAAAATCTCACTGGCGATGATCTTAAAGAAGGCTTGACGTGCGTTCTGTCTGTAAGGCTCAGTGAACCTCAGTTTGAAGGTCAGACGAAAACGAAACTCGGGAACAGTGAAGTCCGCGGCGCAGTTGACTCTTTTATATACGAGGGATTAATTTCAACTTTCGAGGACAGACCCGAAATCGTAAAGCCTATCGTTGAGAAGGCTATCAAGGCACGCAGAGCGCGTGAAGCTGCAAAAAAAGCCCGTGAACTCGTCCGTAAAGGCGCAATGTCGGGAATGAGCCTTCCGGGAAAACTCGCTGACTGTTCATCGAAACATGCCGAAGACACGGAGTTATATATAGTCGAGGGAGACAGCGCGGGAGGTTCGGCAAAACAGGGACGCGACAGAACGTTTCAGGCGATATTGCCTTTACGCGGAAAAATTTTGAACGTTGAAAAGGCTCACATGGATAAAATGCTGGCGAACAGAGAAATTCAAACGATAATCACGGCTCTTGGCTGCGGTATCGGAAATGAATTTGACGCAACGAAACTCCGCTACCATAAAATAATCATTATGACAGATGCTGATGTTGACGGTGCGCATATCAGCACGCTGTTGCTGACATTTTTTTATCGCCACATGCCGGAACTTTTATCTCAGGGATATTTGTATCTTGCACAGCCGCCGTTATACCGAGTTCAGGCTGGAAAGACTGTGAATTACTGTTACACTGACAGAGAGTTAAGACAGCACGTTGACAGTGCGCCTGATCCTTCAAAAGTCAGTGTTCAGCGTTACAAAGGTCTTGGCGAAATGAACCCTGAACAGCTCTGGGATACGACAATGAATCCCGACAACAGAATTTTGAAAAAAGTTGAGCTTGATGACAATTTCCTTGCTGACGAATATTTTGATATTCTGATGGGAGATAAGGTTGAGCCGCGCAGAGAGTTTATCATCGCGAATGCTCACGAAGTCAAAAATCTTGATGTTTAGGGCACAAGATGAAAATCGCGGCTTCAATAACGCATTGAGGAGATAAAACAAAAATGAAAACACTAAAAATTCTCGGAATAATTTTTATGGTTATAGCTTCGACTGTCGGCGGTGCTGCATTTCGTTTAATGGAAGTCCTCAACGATCCGAATCCTCTGCCTTTGCCTAAAACTCAGACACAGCAGAAAAATTCTCAGGCAAAACATGAAGCCGAAACCGGAAAAAATATCTCTGGCGAAGCGGAAACTGAACTCGCCGTGGCTGAAACTCCCGGACAAAATTCAAACGCAAACCCGCGGGGCAGCGTTAATGTTTTGATAGTCGGGCTTGATGACGTTGACGGCGCATCACGGACGGACGCTCGCGATTTTCGATGCTGAAAACAAAGGTCTGAGAATTGCTTCGATACCGCGCGACTCACGGGTTTATATTCCCGGGCGGAGCTGGGACAAAATCAATCATGCCTATGTATATGGCGGAATGAATTTGCTGCGCGAAACCCTTGTGAATTTGACGGGCATTCCGATTGACTATTTTGTGAAGGTGAATTACAAAAGTTTTCCGCGAATCATTGACGCGATTGGCGGCGTTGATATTTATGTCGAGAAAAAACTTCAATACAACGACTATTCGGGAAAATTATTCATAAATATTCCTAAGGGTCAGCAACATATGGACGGCAAAACGGCTTTAGGCTATGTCCGTTTCAGGCACGATCCTCTCGGTGATATAGGGAGAGTCAAACGCCAGCAGAAATTTATCGACATCGTTATGCAGAAATTGAAATCGCCTTTGATAATAACGAAAATTCCGGCTCTTGTAAACGAAGTCATTGATGCGCTCGACACAGACCTAGCACCGTTGGAGGCTCTGAAACTTTTGCAGTTCGCCAACAACATTCCGCCCGATAGAATAACGATGTTCATGGCACCGGGCAAAGTCGGCTTCAGCAAAAACATAAGCTACTGGATTCTGGACAACAACGCATTTTCATTGCAGCTTGCCGCGAAACTTCCTCCGGCTGACGATTCAACGCTTGAATCCCTTGAAACCGTCAATCTTGACATTACTCCAGAAACAAAAGAAGCCGCGTATTTTGATACTGACAAACTTGACGAACTCCGAAGCCGTATTATGAGCATAAGAATTTTGAACGGGGACGGCGAAAAAGGTATCAGCAGACGTGCGGCACAGATTTTTCAGCGTATCGGAATAGAAGTTCCCTACACCGGCAACGCAAGGCATTATGACTACAAAGCATGTAGCATAATATATCCGCCTGACAGTGATGAGAGTGTCAAAGAAGGCGCGGCGGCTTTGGCGGAACTCTGCGGCATCACCAACGAGAAATTAATTCACGCTGATCGCACAGCAACGTCTTTGACTTTAATTTTGGGGCATGACAAAAACGAACTTTTAAGAAGACTTGAAAATCTGAACGGTTAATCATCAAAATAAAGTCCCCCATGCCTGACGGGGGACACCGCTTTGTGAACGATTATTTTAATTTCCCGTATTCTTCCGCGGGCAAAAATCCGAGCCACGTTGTGCTTGTATCTTCGCCGGGAACTTCAACGGCAAGATGTTGAAACCAAGAATCTTTTGCAGCACCGTGCCAGTGTTTGACATTCGCAGGAATGTTCACGACATCACCGGGTTTTAATTCGCGGGCTTCTTTGCCTTCCTCCTGATACCAGCCACGACCTGAAACTACAATTAAAATCTGTCCGCCGTCTTTAGTGGCGTGATGAATGTGCCACTCGTTGTAGCAGCCAGGTTCAAATGTTACGTTGAAAATTCCGACCTGCTGAGTTGAAACAGGCGCG
>CAJODX010000016.1:0-4992 GCA_905233295.1 uncultured Synergistales bacterium
CAGCCGCAGAACAGTATCCGGCGTAACATCTATAGTTTCAATCATATCTGAGTTCAGCAAAAATGCCTCGCCGTTCAAACGATGTACTTCAATCATTATAATATAAAATGCCTTTCTAAAATTCCTGTTTAATAATGAATATTTATAATTATACGATTTTAGAGAAAAAAAGCGATAAAATAGACACAAAAAATTTTTCCCGGAGGTGTGTTTCAAACAATGTCCGAAAATCTCAAAGAAATTTACAGTAAAACAGATTTTATTGTTACAGGCGGCGCACTGAAAATTTTAACGGATTTCCTGAATGAAAAAGGAATCAAGGCTCTCGTTGTTGAGAAAACAGACGCGGAAACTCTCAGCATTATAGACGCAGCCGGAATCGTTCCGGAAAGTCTTGCGGTTAAGAACTGCACGAAAGGGCTTTTCCCGTCCGGCATAGTTAAAGAATCTTTTGAAATAAATTTTTCAAAAGGTAACGGCGAATGGAGCGGCATTATTCAAATTCGCGGTTCTGAATGGGAAATTTATATTCTTCTTAAAGATTCCCCGGCTGACCCTGATGCATTAGTCGAAGAACTCAAACCCTGTGCAGGATTGATAGGGCTGTGGCAGACCTTTAAAAAAATTTCCGAAACGGAGAAAAAATTATCGAGTCTTTCTTATATGATACTCGCGACAAAAAGCACTCTCGCTTCAATTTTTGAGCCGATGCCGATGCAATATTTTGCTTCGTTCCTCGCAGGAGTTCTTCAGGAAAGTCTTTTCCCGAAATCCGTCGCGATTCTCAAAGACGAGGGAAATTATTTAACGGTTCTCAACGGCAAAGCTGAAAATATTCCTGAACGCAAAGGAATTTTCGCCTCAAAAATTCTTCCGCCGACTCCCGTAATCACAAAAAAAGATTCTCCAGTCGAAATCATTTTGCCCGTTGCTGAAGGAGATTGCCGTCTTTTCTGTTTAATGGAATGGGACAGGCTTCCAGATGAACAGACGATGAATTTTCTTGAGCTTCTCGGGAATCTTGCTGTCCGTGCAGTTGCTATTAACAGTCTCCGTATGCAGTCGAGACAGACCGAAGCAAATATTTCAGCGGGCGAATTTACCGTATTGTCGCTCTCAAACGTTTTGAAAGTTTTACGCAGCGCAGAAACCAGAGAAAAATTTATTTCCCTTCTCGTTGACATTTTCATTGAACAGGGGCAAATGCAAAACTGTATTTTTATATCATGGGACAGCGCACGAAAAGGTTACGCAATCTCCGAACACAGAACGGGACTTATAAAATCGAACGTTGATTCGGTTTTATTGCCGTCAGCGAAAAAACTTTCCATCGAAAAAGTCCGCGATTCATATTACGACCTGAGCAGCGAAACTCCCGATTCGATTTTCAAGAGCTGGGGGCTTGCGGGCTGTCCGTGGAAAGACGTTGCGAAAATGAAATACATTTTCCCTGTCTGCGATGATAATTTTCTCACGGGTTTTGTTGCTCTCGGAACAGACGGCGAAGATGCTGCGTCTGATCTTTCAAAACTGACATCGCTGCAGTTAATCGCACAGTTTGCGGCATACGAGTTTAAAAAATTTGAGCAGGTGAAATGAAATTCCTGAAGCCGGGATTTTCCCGAAAAGATTTACTTGAAATTGATGAAAAAGATCTGCCCGGACTTGCCGAAGAAGTTCGGGCGGTCATCATTGACACCGTAATGAAAAACGGCGGTCATCTTGGCTCTTCATTGGGAGTTGTTGAACTCACTATCGCGATGCTGCGGAAATTTGACCCTTTGAACGACAGAATAATTTTTGATGTCGGACATCAGTCTTACCCGTATAAAATTTTGACAGACAGATTCGATAAATTTTCGACGTTAAGATTAAAAGACGGAATTTCAGGTTTCCCGAGGCGCAATGAAAGTCCTTGCGACCATTTCAACACAGGACACAGCAGCACTTCAATTTCTGCGGCTCTTGGCTATGCGAAGGCAAGAGATTTGTTGAAAGAAAAACGGCACGTCATAGCCTTCATCGGGGACGCGTCAATGATAAACGGTCTTGCTCTCGAAGCTTTGAATTATGTTCACGAAACAAAGACGAAATTAATTATCGTTCTCAACGACAACAGACATTCAATCAGCAACAGAGTCGGCGGATTTTCAACAATGCTCGCGCGCCTTTCATCGAACAGTTTATATACAAGATTCAAAAATGATTTAAAGCTGAAAATGAAAGCAAACCGCGCCGAAAAAATTTTAAGAAAATTCCGCGACACTTTCAAGTTCATTATGAAGCCCAGCAATATGTTCGATGAACTTGACATAAACTACTGGGGACCTTTCGACGGACATAACATAAAAAAAGCCGAAGAAATTTTTGAACTTGCAAAAAAATAGGAAAGACCTGTCATTCTGCATTTCAACACTGTAAAGGGCAAAGGTCTTCCCGAAGCTGAAGCCGACCCGACAAAATATCATCAGGTTGCGCCCGCGAATGAAAAAAAATCTCGGACTTGGAGTGAAGCCGCCTCTGAGATTGCAGAAAAATTTGCAATGAATGACGAACGCGTTGTATGTTTCACTGCGGCAATGATGACGGGGGTAAAACTCGAAAAATTCGCGCGTGAATTTCCCGAAAGATTTTTTGATGTCGGTATTGCGGAAAGTCATATGCTGACGATGGCTGCGGGGCTTGCAGCAGGAGGAATGCGCCCGTGGGTTTTCATTTACTCAACATTTTTGCAGCGTGCAGCGGATCAGCTGATGCACGACATTGCGCTTCAAAATCTTCCTGTTGTCATTATGGTTGACCGCGCAGGACTTTCGGGTTCTGACGGCGATACTCATCAGGGAGTTTTAGATATTCCGTGGGGGCGTGCTGTTCCGAATCTTGAAATTTTTGCGCCGTGCGATGAAAATTCTCTTAAAGAAGCAATGTTAATCGCCTCAAAACGCAACGGACCGACTTTAATTCGTTATCCCCGCGGGAGTATTCCTGCAAAAAATTTAAGCCCTGACATTGAAAACAACGGAATCGTGAAAATTTCCGACGGCAAAAGATTTGCTCTTCTGGGATACGGAGCTTCAGTCGAAACGATGATAAAAACTCGTGAACTCGCTCAAACGAAAAATTTTTCGCCTGCGTTGTATGACGTTCGGAGAGTTAAGCCTCTGGATTTTGAAACGCTCGATGAAATTTTGAAAAATAACGAACTCGTTGCGACACTGGAAGAAAATTATATGTCCGGCGGATTAGGCGAAGCTGTTGCGGCGAGAATTTCAGAAAAATTTTTCAGCGTAAAATTAATTCGTTTCGGAGTTCCAGATGTATGCGTCAGACACGCAACACAGGACGAACAGCGCGAACTTTACGGTTTAACGCCCGAAAATATTTTGAATGAATGTGCAAAAATCCTGAACGATGAAAAAAATTAAAGAACGTCTTGATAAATTGTTGCCTGAGCTTGGACTTACAGATACGAGAAACAAAGCTCAGGCTTTAATCATGGCTGGAAAAGTCCGCGTGAACGGTCAGGTCATCACGAAAGCCGGAACAATGTTTGAACGTACACCCGACCTTAACATAACGCTCGATGAAATTTCCAGATGGGCAGGGCGCGGCGCAAAAAAATTATTACGTGCCTTTGAAGTTTTCGATTTAAACGTGAAAGATAAAATCTGTGCGGATTTCGGCGCATCGACAGGTGGCTTTACGGATGTTTTACTGGCAAACGGCGCAAAAAAAGTTTACGCGGTAGATGTCGGCTACGGACAGCTTATATGGCGGCTTGCGAATGATCCGCGAGTTGTCGTTATGGACAGGACGAACGCGAGATATTTAACGCGGGAAAATTTTTCCGATGAAATTGATTTTGCAAGCTGTGATGTTTCGTTCATTTCATTAAAATTAATTTTGCCCGTTATTGACGCAATATTAAACACGGACGGTGAAGCTGTCGTTTTGATAAAGCCGCAGTTTGAAGCAGGGCGCGAAAAAATTTCAAACGGCGTTATAAAAGACATAAAAATTCACGCTGAAGTCCTTGAAAATCTCGTGAATTTTATCCGCAACGAAACAAAATTTTTCATTGCGGGGCTGACGTTCTCGCCTGTTCGCGGAATGGAAGGCAACACAGAATTTTTATGCCGTCTGACTCACAGGGAAAAAATTTTTGATTTTGACATCGAAAATATTGTGAATGCGGCTCACGAAAATTTCATTTAATTTTGACGCTCCACATGAAATTTTTTTCTTCGTTGTTAAAATATGAAATAAAATCAATGCCGTATAAATTTTTTAAAATTTTCTGATTTAATTCCGAGCCGCTGAAAATCAGTTCGCCGTTTTTAACAGCAATATAAAAATCCGAATATGCGTTTGCCGTGTTTATGTCGTGAACAGCCGTGATGATGCTGCGTCCTTCGCTTGAAAGTTTTTTCAGCAGAGAAAAAATCATCGCGCTTTTGTCCGGATCTAATGATGCTGTCGGCTCATCAAGCAAAATTACTTCCGTGTCCTGCGCAATCGCGGCGGCAATGAAAGCAAGCTGTCTTTCTCCGTCTGAAAGCGTCATTATGTCGCGGTCTAATAACGCGTAAATTTTCAAAAATTCCGCAGCTTTTTCGACAAGTTCAAAATCGTGCGAAGTCATTCGCCCAAACATTCCCCTGAAAGGCAAACGGCTCATTGAGATAATCTCACGGACGCTGAACGAATATGACGGACGAAAATTTTTTCCGCTCGTAACAAAACTCAGGGTACGCGAAAAATTTTTCCGTGAAATATTTTTGACTTCAGAATTTTTTAACCTGATATTGCCGGAATATTTTTCAAGCCCTGCAAGGACACGGAGCAGTGATGTTTTTCCTGAGCCGTTTGGACCGATTAAAGACACAAGTCCTGACGGAATTTCGAGCGAAAGATTTTTTAAAATTATTTTTCCGCCGTAACGCAGAAATAAATTTTCAATGCTGTATAAAATTTTCATTAAAACAGCATCGT
>CAJODX010000016.1:5023-17418 GCA_905233295.1 uncultured Synergistales bacterium
AAGCCGATTCCCATTATCATAAGTCCGCCGATTCCGGAAATATTTGCGTACATGTCCGCCGTTATAAAAGGTTCAGCCCACACGGCAAGAAATGTTAAAGTCCCCTGATAAATGAACATCGGAAAGATTGAAAATAAAGCTCCGATACCGAAAGAGCCTGCAAATAAAATCGAAACGATCCCGTCCATAATGCCTTTTGTCATTAAAATTTCGGGATTGTGGCGCAGTCCGTCTTCAAACGCTCCGATGACAGCCATTGAACCAACGCAGAATAATAATGACGCGTTCACAAAACCTTCAGTGAAACTTGAATTTTTCGCGTTAAATTTTTTTTTCAGAACATCGCCGAGAGAATTTAATTTTTTTTCGATGCCCATGAGTTCGCCCGTTACAGCACCGAGAACGAGACTTAAAACAACAGCGATTGAATGTTTTGTGTTTAATGCCATGTTAATGCCGACATAAAGAGTGAAAAGTCCAAGGCAGTTGAAAATCGTTCCCTGTATTTTTTCCGGGATTAATTTTCCGATTGCAAGTCCGAGAAGACTTCCGGCTAAAACTGTAATGCAGTTGAAAATTGTTCCGCCTGCGGGAAGAGATTTAAAAATTTCATTCATAAAAAAAACATGCTCCTAAAAAAATTTTTGAAAAATTATAAATGATAGAATTGACGCGTGAAAAATTTTAAATTTAAATTTAATTTAATTTTTAAGGAGAAAAATTTCATTATGAATATGAATCCCAATAAAATGTTAAAACAGGTTCGCCAGATGCAGACTCAGGTTATGCAGATGCAGGAAAAACTCGCAAACGAAACCGTTGAAGCCAGTGTTGGCGGCGGAATGGTCAGCGCGGTTTTCACTGGACAGGGCGATATTGTGTCCGTGAAGATTGATCCCGAAGTCATTAATCCTGAGGACAAAGAAATGCTCGAAGATTTAATCGTGTCGGCTGTAAACGAAGGTCTCAAAAAGAGCCGCGATCTGATGACTGAACGCATGAACAGTATCACGGGCGGATTTGGCGGCGCGTTAGGCTCAATGGGAATGGGATTATAAAAAATTTTTTTCAAAAAGACTTCCCACAATGAAACTCATTGCCGGACTGGGAAACCCCGGAATCGAATACGCTTTCACCCGTCATAACACGGGGTGGCTGTGCGTTGACCACATTGTCATAAATAAAAATCTCGGTTCGCCGCAGAATAAATTTCATTCTGAATTTTGGAAATCCGGCGGAATAATTTTTCTTAAACCTTTAACGTTTATGAACTCAAGCGGAATTGCTCTGAGCGAAGCCGTGAATTTTTATAAAATTGACTTAAGCGATGTTTTAATCATTTATGACGATATGGCTTTGCCTTTCGGGAAATTGCGTCTCCGCGCTCAGGGTTCTGCAGGCGGACACAACGGTTTAATTTCAATTTTGGGTGCGCTGGGAAGTCTTGAAGTTCCGCGCCTAAGGGTCGGAATCGGCAAAGCTCCCGGCGATATGATAAATTATGTTCTCGGACATTTTAATGACGAAGAAAGAAAAAATATTCCCGACATTCAGGACAGAGTTGAAAAGGCTGTAAATTTCTGGCTCGAAAATGACATTCAGAAAGCCATGACGTTTGTAAACGCCAAATCATAAAAAAATTTCGTTTACCCTGATGTTGACCTGACGGATTTCCATTCCTGTAAGATAGCTTAAGCCTTTGAAAATTTTTCTCTGTAATGCTCTGGCGATTGACAGTGCGCTCTTTCCGCCGAGATTTAAGTCTATTTCGATATTAAGACTTATTTTGTCTTCATAAATTTCAATTTCAAGTTCACGGATTTTTTTTACGTGATTGCCAAACTCAAGAAGTTTTTTCGTCATCTCGACGAGTGCGTCATGTTCAATCGTAACCTTGCCGTTAAAGCTGAACAAAGGCTTGACGATCGTGTTACGCGATTCATCTTTATCGCGACCTCTGAAAAATCCGCGTATCTGGCTCACGAGTTTTCCTGCAAAATTTTGCTGAACCTGAGCTTTTGCAACGGGTACAACGTGCTGTTTTTTTTCGCGCCGTTCACGCAGAGCCGCTTCAATTTCTTCGGGCGTTGAAATTTCTGAGATATTTATGAATTTTGACGGCGGATTCAGTCCGAGACGTTTTACGATTTTATTTATCATGCCTTCGGACGTTGCGAGGATCATTAATTTTTCCGGCGGATTTTTCGTCAGGTATCTTACGACTTCATCGCGGTGGTCTTCGTATTCAAAAATTGCGCGTTTAATAGCTCTCAATCTGTTTATTTCGGATTTTGCGCTACGTCCGGCTAAAATTCTTCCGCGTGAAATTACAAGACCGTCATCAATGATAACGCCGATCCCGTTTTGTTTTGCAACGTGAGTAGCTCTGTGGCTCTTGCCTGTGCCTGCCGGACCTACGAAAGCAAAAATTTCGATTTTTGAAAGATTGCTGCTGTCAGCGTCAGAGAAGTTCAACCTGTGCCCCCAAAGATTTTAATTTTTCATCTATTGCCTCGTAGCCCCGCCACACATGTACCATATCGTCAACGATTGTTTCGCCTTCAGCTGCAAGCCCCGCCATTATCAGAGCCGCTCCTGCTCTCAGGTCTGTTGCCTTGACAGGTGCGCCGTGAAGTTTCTCAACGCCGCGAATGACAGCAACGTCGCGTGCAATTTTTATATCCGCGCCCATTCTGTTTAATTCCTGAGCATATAAAAAACGAGCCTGAAAAACACTCTCTTCAATCGTGCTAACTCCCTGTCCAAGCGACAAAGCCGCCGCCATCTGAGGCTGTGCATCAGTCGGGAATCCCGGATAAGGCATTGTCTTTACCGATATGGGGTGAAGACGTTTCTTTGAAGGAAAGATTTCAACGATATTTTTTCGGACTTTGAATTTCGCGCCGCTCTCTTCAAGTTTAGCGAGTATTGCGTCAATGTGTGAAGGCACAACATCTTCGACTTTAATATGACCGTTCGTCATCACTCCGGCTAAAATATACGTGCAGGCTTCAATACGATCCGGAATGACACGTTCGCGCCCCGATTTAACTTTGTCGATGCCCTGTATTCTGACACCGCCTGTTCCTTCGAGTTCAACAGGAACGCCTACACAACGCAGGACAGCCGCAAGATTATCAATTTCGGGTTCGCGGGCAATGTTTTCGATTATCGTTTCACCATGCGCAAGAGATGCCGCAACCATTAAATTTTCAGTCGCTCCGACTGACGGAAAGTCAAGATAAATTCTCCTGCCTCTTAAACGCCCGTTGACTTTTGCGTGAACGACTCCGTTCTGTACTTCGATTTCCGCGCCCATTTGCTTTAAGCCTTTTAAGTGTAAATCTATCGGTCTTGCACCTATTGAACAGCCGCCCGGCAAAGGCAGTGAAACTTTACCGCAGCTCGCGAGCAAAGGTCCGAGCAAAAGTGAAGATCCCCGCATTTTTCTAGCTAAAATTTCGGAGACTTCCCATTTTATTTCATCAGGAACTTTGAAAATGACCTGTGAATTTTTATTTTCGCGGATAAATTCAATTTCAACGCCTAAATCTTTTATGAGTTCAAGCATCGTGTTGATGTCATAAAGATCAGGAACGTTATCGAGCGTGAGTGTTCCTCCGCGCAACAAAAGACACACCGCCATCACAGGGAGTGCGGCATTTTTAGCCCCCTGCGTTTTTACAGTGCCTTTCAACGGGATTCCCCCGTTTATTTTCATAATATTTTTTATCGAAAATTTCTCCTCTCGGACAACAAAATTTTTTACCCCTCCGCAATATTGTACCGAAGGGGCAAAAATATTTTTTTACAGCAAACCTGCTTCGCGCATTGTTGACTTTATGTTTTCAAGCACTGCGCCTTCAGGCGTTGGAAGATTCGGAAGATAAGGATCTCCGACATCAAGACCGCGTAAATTCGCCATATCTTTCGCAGCGACTGGGAACGATGCGCCGTCCATTGAAAGGCGTACAGGATTGAGCTTGAACTGAGCTTCGAGAGAACCTTTCAAATCTCCTGCAACGAATTTGTTATAAACATCGCCGATAAGCTCTGGCATGAAATTTCCAGCCGTGCAGACACCGCCCACAGCTCCTACGCAAAGGCTTGCATAGAGCAACGTGTCTTTGCCTCCGAAAACTTTGAAGTCGATGTCGCGGTTTAATCTCACGCACTCTTCAGTCAATGTTATATCGCCTGATGTGTCTTTCATTCCGACAATATTTTTGACTTCGTGAGCAAGTTTCGCAACGAGAGCCGCGTTCAGTCCATAGCCTACGCGTCCGGGATTGTTGTAAATCAAAACAGGAGTTTCGGGTATCGACTCGGCAACAGCTTTAAAATGTTCAAAAAGTTCAGTCTGTGTCGGCTTGAGGAACATCGGCTGCAAAATCGAGACTGCTGCTGCACCGTTCGCGACCGCCATTTTTGCAAGACGGATACATTTTTTCGTGTTAATCGCGCCAATGCCGAAATAAACGGGAATACGTCCTGCCGACTGAGAAACTGCGATTTTTAAACCGCGCTCCATTTCAGGCTCTTCAACCTGATAAAATTCTCCGTTCGAGCCGAAAACTAAAATTCCAGCCATTCCGCCATTGATAACGAAATCAATCTGTTTGCGGAATTTTGCTTCATCAATCAGCTCGTCTTTGTCAATGGGAGTGAGAATCGGAACGACAACGCCTTTTATAAAATCCAGATTCATTACGTTTCTCCTTATTCTTTAATTTTAATAAGGAGTCGGGATTGAAAAAATCTGCTTCCCAACTCCTGACTTCTGATTGTTCTTAACGTCCGATTTTGATTCCGGAGAGATATTCGTAATACTGAGCTATTGCGCTGTGGTCTTTCTGACCGCCCTCATGGTTGTGCATCCACTGTAAAACCTCCTGAACAGCCGCTGTCATAGGCACAGGCGCACCTACGGCGTGAGCGCAGTCAAGAGCGTTGTTCAAATCTTTTATATGAAGGTCAATCTTGAAGCCCGGTTTGTCGTTGCCTTCAATCATCATCGGGGCTTTAGCGTTCATTACCGTTGAGCCAGCAAGACCACCTTTGATTGCGTCAAATACAAGTCTGGGATCGACTCCGGCTTTCTGTGCAAGCACCATAGCCTCTGAAAGAGCCTGAATGTTGCAGGCTACGATAACCTGATTCGCGAGTTTCGTTGTGTTGCCTGCACCGACATCGCCGCAGCGTACAACTGAAGTTCCCATTGCACCTAACAGATCTTTGAATTTGTCGAAAATTTCCTGTTTGCCGCCGACCATGATGCTCAGGCTTCCGTCAATGGCTTTGGGTTCGCCGCCCGAAACAGGCGCATCGAGCATATTAATGCCGAGTTTTTCAAGTTCAGCGTTGATTTCCTTTGATGCAACGGGATTGATTGAACTCATATCAATGAGGGTGCTGCCTTTTTTCATGTGAGCGGCAACATCACCTGAACCGAACATTACGTCTTTGACATGAGGTCCGTTCGGGAGCATTGTGATGACAACATCTGCGAACTCAGCGGCTTCTGTGCAAGAGCCTTTTTTCGCTCCCACAGCGACAACAGCATCGCAATGTGCCATATTGCGATCCGATACCATGACTTCGTAACCTGCTTTGACAAGGTTGATAGCCATAGGTTTGCCCATAATGCCGATTCCGATAAATCCGATTTTCATAATAAAAAAATCCTTCTTTCCTAAAAATATTAAAAAATTTTTTCCTGACGTCCAAAATCTTTATCAGGTTATTGGCGCAGGATTGAAAATACACAAATCGTTTTCAAGTCTGTACTGTTCAGTATATGGCTTTTTACGTCCGCTTGCAACGTCAAGAATAAATCTGAAAAGTTCTTCGCCCTGCTGAGCGATTGTCTTTTCTCCGACAGCCGCCGGACCTGCGTTGAAGTCAATTATATCTTCCCACTGCGCTTTCATTTCGTTACGCGAACAAACTTTTATAACGGGTGCAGCCGCAAGACCGTAAGGAGTTCCGCGTCCTGTCATAAAGACCTGAAGCCCTATACCTGAAGCAAGCTGGCAAGGTCCGCAGACTAAATCCGATGCAGGGGTTGCAGCAAAAATTTCGCCGTGTTTCGTCGGTTTTTCGCCCGGCGAGAGGACTTCGACAATCGGCGATGAACCAGATTTTGCGATTGACCCCATTGACTTTTCAATGATGTTTGATAATCCGCCTTTTTTATTACCCGGTGTAGTGTTAGCACCTCTGTCAACGCCGCCGTCCCGAAGATATTTGTCGTACCATTTCATTTCTTCGACAAGACGCGCACCGACTTTTTCATCTATGCAGCGTTCGGCAATAAACTGAACTCCGTCGCGGACTTCGGTAACTTCAGAAAATAAAACAGTTCCGCCGCCTGAAACGATTAAATCCGCCGCATAACCTGCTGTCGGGTTCGCCGTAATGCCTGAAAATGCGTCCGAACCTCCGCACTGCATTCCTATTAAAAGGTCAGAAAGCGGAAGAGTTTCACGCTTGCGTTCATTGAGAATTTTTAATTTTTTCTCAGCCATTTCCATAATCGCCGAAATTATTTTGTCGAAGCCTTTGTAATCCTGCAAGACTATAACATTTTCGGGCGAATTTAACTCAGGGAAATTTTCACAGAATCTTTCGACCGTGAATTTTTCACAGCCTAACGACACGAGCATAAACTGACCGCCGAAATTCGGGTGCATTGCGATATTGCGCAAAATTCTCTGCGGGACTTTAGCTTCGGGAGCGTCAATGGCAACTCCGCAGCCGTAAGGGTGATTGATTGCGATTACGTTATCAACGTTTGGATATTTAGGCAGGAGTTCGTTTCGGATTTTTTGAATTGCAACGTTCAAAACGCCTGTAACACACTGCACCGTTGTGTTGATGGCAAGAATGTTGCGCGTGCCTGCCGGACCTCCGTTGGGATTTTTATAGCCTTCCCAAGTTTTGATCGGCGGTTCAGGAAGATTTTTTTTGATATTGACGGCGAATTTCATTTCATCAAGATTCGGTGCAGGTGCCATCTTGAGATTTTTTTCGTTTATCCAGCCGCCGCAGGGCATATCCGTGAGCATTGTTCCGAGCGTAACTCCGTAGCGGACAACTTCGCCGCCGGCAGGAATATCTTTCAGCGCGATTTTGTGAGCCTGCGGAATATCCTCGACCGTTACGACACCTTCAAGAACTTCAGTGCCTTTCGGAATGTCGCGGATAGCTATTGCAACATTGTCTTTCTGATGGATTTTTATACAAAGCGCAGCCATTTCCGTTAAGTTAGCCTCCTGTCTTTGAAAAATTTTGAATTAAAATTATTATAACGCAAGGCGTAAGTACGCGGTTTTCTTCATTATTCACAGCACTTGCCGATGATGTTCGCGGCTTTGAGCAATAAATCTTCAGGAATATTCAGTGCCGGAAGAAGTCTTATTCTGTCTTTCGCAGTGATACATAAAACGCCGTTTTCAATGCAGGCTTTTACGATTTCAGAGGCATCTTTTTTCGTTTTCAAGCCCATCATCAAGCCCATTCCGGTAACTGCTTCAATGCCGTTGAATTTCGCAAAAGTCTCAGATAAAAGTTTGCTCTTGCGCCGAACGTCCTCAAGCAGTTTCTCATCAAGTCGTTCAAGAATGCTCACAGCTCCTGCACAGACAATCGGATTTCCTCCGAACGTTGAGCCGTGATCGCCGTATCCGAGAACATTTTGAACTTTTTCGCCGAACATCGTTGCTCCTATCGGAAGACCTCCGCCGAGTCCTTTTGCAGTTGAAACAATATCCGGCTGAATATCGTAGTTCATATAGCTGTAAAGTTTTCCCGAACGTCCGTTGCCAGTCTGAACCTCATCAACGATTAATAAAATGTCGTTCTCTTTCGCAAAATCCGCAATTTTTTTCACGTATTCCTGACTCAGCGCAACAACCCCGCCTTCGCCCTGAATACATTCAATCATAATGGCGGCAGTTTTGTTTTCGCTCGTGAGTTTCAGAATTTCGTCAAAATTTTCCGGTTCAGCGTGAACAAATCCGGGCGTTAAAGGTCTGAAGAGTTCGTGATAATGTTCCTGTCCCGTTGCTGAGAGCATTGAAATCGTACGTCCGTGAAAACTGTTTTTCAGCGTTATTATCGTGAAAAAATCTTCGCCTTTTTTGTCAGCTGCATATTTTCTTGCGGTCTTGACTGCGCATTCGTTTGCTTCAGCTCCTGAGTTTGAGAAGAAAACTTTTTTCATTCCCGTTTTTTCACAGAGTAAATGAGCGAGTTTCGTGCAGGGTTCTGAATAAAATAAATTTGACGTGTGCTGAAGTTTCGCAGCCTGTTCAGAAATTGCGCGCTGCCAGACTTCGTCGCAAAATCCGAAAATATTCACGGCGATGCCCGATGACATATCAATGTAATTTTTTCCGTTGATGTCTGTTGCGATTGAACCTTTCCCCGACACTAACGCAACAGGAAAACGGTTGTACGTTCCTGCGATATATTCGCGGTCTTCTGTTTGAATTTTATTTTGAGTATTCATTGGAAAATTTCCCCTTCCGTTGTTTTTTTTAATCTTTACGTTTGCCTAAAAATCTGAGCATGTACAAAAATAAATTGATGAAGTCGAGGTAAAGTTCAAGTGCGCCGATGACAGCTATGCGTCCCGTAATGTTTTCGTCCGAACTCCATTCAGAAGACTCTGCGAGAGTTTTTATTTTCGCTGTGTCATATGCGGTCAAGCCAAGAAAAATTATTACGCCCATGACGCTTGTAACGAGTTCGAGCATTGACGAGCCGAGAAAAATATTAATCACCATTGCGATTAACAGTCCCCAAAGTCCCATTCGCAGAAAACTTCCCATGGAAGTCAAATCGCGTTTCGTGTAAAGTCCGTAGATGCTCATTGCCGCGAACATTCCGGCTGTTGAAAAGAAAGCCTGATAGATTGAACTCGCTGTGTAAACTAAAAGAATCGCTGAGAACATCAAGCCGTTCAAAACGCTATACGCTGCAAACATTGACAGAGCAACACCCGTTGAAAGTTTCGCAAGTGCCGCGCTCAGAGCCACAACAAGAATAATTTCAAGCAAAGCTATGATTAACATCGGTGCTGACGATGAAAAAAGAAATCTTAAAGCCGACGGGCTTGAAGCCGTTATATATGCTGTCAGTGCCGTAATGATAAGACCGAGAGCCATATATCGGTAAACTTTCACGAAAATTTCATTGACCGTTTCAACGCTGTCCGCCCCGTATGAATAGGGCATATAACCTTCGTATTGTGCCATAAAAATTTAAATCCTTTCGATTAGCTTTTTGGTAGAATATATTATCAAAATCTAAATTATTTATGAAAAGGTGAAAAAATTTTGGCTTCGAAAAAAAATACCGTAAACGAAATGACCCGGAGCGGTTATGAAAGATTAAGCGAAGAACTCACGAATCTCAGAACTCACGGACGGCAGGAAGTTGCAAAAAAACTTGAGGAAGCCCGCGCATTCGGAGACTTGAGCGAAAACGCCGAATACGCCGCAGCAAAAGAGGAACAGGCAAAACTTGAAGACAGAATAGCAGATCTTGAAAATACATTAAGCAAGGTTACTGTCATTGATGAAACAAAACTCGACACAACAAGAGCCGGTGTCGGCTTGAGAATCACTCTCGAAGATCTGGATCACGGCGGCAAACACTACACATATGATTTAGTCGGCTCTGAAGAATTATCAGGCGCGGCATTTTCCGAAGGCGGCATTCAGAGAATCTCACAGAAAAGCCCGGTCGGTCAGGCTATAACAGGACATCTTGTCGGTGATGAAGTCCTCGTAAAAATCCCCCGCGGCACAAGAAAATTAAAAATTTTTGCAATCGAAAAATATTAAAAAATGATCGAATATCCACAACTCCCGTCAGGAAAACGCTGGCTCGTTACGGGCGCGGCTGGCTTCATTGGCTCACATTTAACAGAGGTTTTACTGTCGAAAGGTCAAAGCGTTACAGGGCTTGATAATCTGAGTACGGGAAAAATTTCCAACCTTGATGAAGCTGTCAAAACTGCCGGAGATAAAAATTTCAAATTCATAGAAGGCTCGATAACAGACCTTGACACATGCCGAAAAGCCTGTGAAGGTGTCGATTACGTTCTTCATCACGCCGCTCTGGCTTCAGTGCCTGCGTCAATGAAAGACCCCGTGAATTACAACGAAGTCAATGTCAGCGGATTCGTGAATATTTTACAGGCTGCAAGAGAAAATAAAATCAAAAGAGTCGTTTATGCCTCGTCAAGCGCGGTTTACGGAGATGAAGACTCGCCCGAAAAAGTTGAAAATAAAATCGGAAAATTTTTGTCCCCTTATGCAATGACAAAATATCTCAACGAGGTTTACGCAGAATTTTTCACGCGCGTTTACGGTCTTGAATGTGTCGGACTTAGATATTTCAACGTTTTCGGCAAACGTCAGGATCCCAACGGTGCATATGCCGCTGTCATTCCAAAATGGATCAGTGCTGTCAAGTCAGGCGGACTTCCTGTTATATACGGCGACGGAACGGCAACAAGAGATTTCTGCGCCGTACAGAATATTGTGAAGGCGAATTTTCTCGCGGCTCTTGAACATGATGCCGCCGGAAACGTTTTCAACATAGGCTGCGGAGTTTCGACAAGTCTGAACGATTTAATGAAAAATATTTACGAAATTTTTGCACCCGGACGCGAAATTAAATTCAAACGCGAAGCTCCCAGAGATGGAGATATTCTGCATTCGTCAGCGTCTATTGAACTCGCAAAAAAAATTTTGAAGTTTGAACCTGTCTTATATCTGAAAGAAGGCTTAAAATTTTTATGATGATTAAACGCCCGCGAAGATTAAGAAAATCTCAGCCGATACGCGACATGGTCAGCGAAACGAGATTATCGCCGTCAATGTTTGTGTATCCTGTTTTCATTCGCGAGGGAAAAAATATCGTCGAGGACATTCCCTCAATGCCGGGACAGAAACGTTACAGCCCCGACAAACTTCCTTTAATCCTCGAACGTGCCGCTGAAAATAAAATCGGCGGAGTTTTATTTTTCGGAATCCCCGAACACAAAGACGAAACCGCATCGTCAGCATGGGACGATAACGGGGTCATTCAACAGGCAATCAGAATTTCCAAAAAAGAATTTCCGGCTCTGACCGTAATCGGCGATGTCTGTCTTTGTGAATATACATCGCACGGACATTGCGGAATTATTAACAACGGAATAATCGAAAACGATCCTACATTGAAAATTTTATCTCGTGTTGCTGTGTCGCAGGCTCGTGCAGGAGCGGACATTGTTGCGCCTTCTGACATGATGGACGGACACACGGCTGCAATTCGTGAAGCCCTTGACGCTGAAAATTTTCAAGATACTCCGATAATGTCTTATGCCGTCAAGTATGCTTCAGCATTTTACGGACCTTTCAGGGAAGCCGCCGGCTCTGCACCTGCGTTTGGAGACAGAAAAACATATCAAATGGATCCGCGCAACGTTCGTGAAGCTTTGAAAGAAGCCGCGCTCGACATTGAAGAGGGAGCTGACATTATCATCGTGAAGCCTGGGCTGCCTTATCTTGATGTTTTGAGTGCCGTGAAAAATTCGTGTAGCGTTCCTGTTGCGTCTTATTCAGTGAGCGGTGAATACGCCATGATGAAAGCCGCGTCTGCAAACGGCTGGTTGAACGAAAAAAACATTGCTCTTGAAGCGGCATATTCAATAGCACGCGCCGGAGCTGATATTATAATTTCGTATTATGCTCTCGATTTAGCTGAATGGCTTGCGTGAATTTTTTGGTAAAAAAATTTTTTTCTGTGCCTTGCTATAATATGCGCGACAAAAAATAAAAAAGGAGTTTTGCTGAAAATGAAAATTGCGATAGGCTGCGATCATGCTGGATATGTCCTGAAAGACGCAGTTGTTAATTTTTTGCGCTCAAAAAAAATTGAATTTCTTGACATGGGAGCTTACGAAGTCAACGCCGAAGATGATTATACAAATCCGGCTTTCAAAGTAGGCAGTGCAATCCTCGATGAGGAAGCCGATGCAGGAATTTTATTGTGCGGAACAGGCTTCGGAATTTCAATCGCGGCAAACAAAGTTCCCGGAGTCCGTGCTGTTCCGTGCTACACAGCTGAACAAGCGAAAATGGCAAAGGCTCACAACAATGCAAATGTCATCGCAATGGGCGGAAAATTAATCAAACCCGATGATGTTTCCGCTATCCTCGAAGCTTGGCTTTCAACTCCTTTTGAGGGCGGCAGACATTTAAGACGCATAAACAAAATCGCTCAGGCTGAAAAGTCAACGCTTAACATAATTCAGAGCGGCGGTCGCGTTGTAATATTCAATCACCCGTTAGTCCAGCATAAAGTCGGAATCATTCGAGATGTGAACACGAGCGTGA
>CAJODX010000017.1 GCA_905233295.1 uncultured Synergistales bacterium
ATCGTGAAAATGTTGTAAAGGCTCAAAGCCATTCCGAGAGTGTCAAAGCCTGAGCCTAAATTCGCTGTCGTTGCAGGAACTTTTAATTTAATCATTTCGATTCCAAAACTTTCATAAGGTCTTCGAGAGTGTCATTGATTTCAATAGGCTTTCCAACCTGAGACATCGCAGTGTCAGGATCTTTTAAGCCGTTGCCCGTGAGTATCATTGTAACCGTGATACCTTCGGGGAGTTTATTAAGCCCTTTGAGTTTTATTAATCCTGCCAGCGGTGCGCATGACGCAGGTTCAGCGAACACTCCGCCCTCTGCGGCAAGAATTTTCTGTGCAGCTAAAATTTCTTCATCTGTAACTGAATTAAATTCGCCGTTCGACTCGTTTACTGCAGCGCGTGCAAGATGTGCGCTCACTGGATTTCCGATTCTTATCGCCGTTGCTATTGTTTCGGGATTGGGACAGGGTTTATTGAAGACAAGGGGTGCTGCGCCTTCAGCCTGAAAGCCCATCATTCGTGGAAGAGAATTTATTTTTCCGAGTTTTTTATATTCGTTGTAACCTGCCCAATACGCGCTGATATTGCCTGCGTTGCCAACAGGTATGGCGTGCCAGTCGGGAGCTTTGCCCAAAACATCGCAGATTTCCCATGCACCTGAACGCTGTCCGATGAGCCTGTACGGATTGACGGAGTTGACCATTGCACAGCCTGTTTTCTCTGCACCTTCACGGGCAAGTTCCAAAGCCCTGTCGAAATTTCCTTTTACCGCGATGACTTTTGCACCGTACATTAAAGCCTGAGCAAGTTTCCCGAGCGCGACTTTTCCAGCCGGGAGCAATACAAAACACGGTATTCCTTGTGAAGCCGCATAAGCCGCCGCACTCGCTGACGTGTTGCCGGTTGACGCACAGATGACAGCGCGTTTGCCTTCTTCAAGAGCCTTTGCGACTGCAAGAACCATTCCTCTGTCTTTGAAAGAGCCTGACGGATTGCAGCCCTCAAATTTTCCGTAAAGTTTTATTCCAAGTCTTTTGCTGACTCGCGGAAGATAAATTAAAGGAGTGCATCCTTCTTCAAGATTTACATCAGGTGTTGCAGGTGTGATCGGTAAAAGTTCTTTGTAATGTTTCAATACTCCCATAATTTTAACTCCTTTTTAAATTCCTTTTTTATGGATTCTGCACAAGAATTTTTCAACATTTTTTTTAAATTGTCAATGCTGAATGATTTTTTAACATAACAAAAATTTTTCATCGTGCTAAAATCTCTTCACATTAAAGACGGAGGAAATTTTTTTATGAGAGACCTCGAAGAGATCAAAGGCGAAATAGAATCCTTAATTGAAACAAAAAATATCCGCGAGCTTCGCACTCTCACTGAAGATATGAACGATGCTGACCTTGCAGACATTCTCGAAGGACTTGAACCTGAGCAGAGCGTCATTTTATTCAGAATGCTGGGGCGCGATGTTGCCGCTGAAGTTTTCGCGCATTTAATTCCGGAAACGAAAGAATCTTTGGTTTCACAGCTCACTGCACCTGAACTCGGACGAATCGTTGACGAATTATTTTTAGATGACGCTGCAGACTTAGTCGAAGAACTTCCAGCCGATGTCGTAAAAAGAGTTCTTGAAAGCGCAAGCCCCGAAACACGGCGCGGAATAAACCAGCTTCTTCAGTATCAGGAAGACTCCGCTGGTAGCATTATGACAACAGAATATATTTCGCTGAAACCTGACATGAACGTTGAAGAATCTTTCAGGCATATCAGGGAGGTCGGAACGGACAAAGAAACTCTTTACACGTGCTACGTAACCGACCCTAAAGGCGTTTTAATCGGAGTCGTTACGGTGCGAACGATGTTGCTTTCACAATACTCTGACAAAATTTCGGACATTATGACCGACACGAATTTAATCAGCGTCAACACTAACGATGATCGTGAAAAAGTTACGGAATTATTTCAAAAATACGATTTCATGGCGATACCTGTTGTGGATTCCCAGAATCATCTGGTCGGAATCGTAACGGTCGATGACGCTATGGAAGTCCTTGAGGAAGAAAGCACGGAAGACTTTCATAAAATGGCGGCTATCCTTCCGATTGACGAGCCTTATCTTTCAATGGGGGTCGCTGAACTCGCGAAAAAAAGAATAATCTGGCTCATGGTTTTGATGATTTCAGCAACTCTTTCTGGGCAGATCATCACGCATTATCAATCTGTTTTTGCGGCACTACCGGCATTGATAGCTGCGATCCCTATGCTGATGGACACCGGCGGCAACGCTGGTTCACAGTCTTCAACGCTCGTTATACGCGGCATAGCTGTAGGTGAACTGAAAATTTTTGACGCTCTCAAAGTCCTTTCAAAAGAGGTTCGTGTAAGTCTTATGGTCGGCGGCGGGCTTGCTGTCGTGAATTTCATTTATAAATACGCAATGAGCGGAGATTTTCTTTTGTCTTTGACAGTCGGGATAAGTTTGTTCGCAACCGTAATCTTTGCGCAGACTATCGGAGGAATGTTGCCGCTGTTGGCTAAGGCTCTCGGCTTTGACCCTGCATTGATGGCGGCACCTATTGTTACAACGATTGTAGATGCCGGAAGCCTTACGATGTATTTCATGGTCGCAAGCAAGGTTATGAGCATAGGCTGAGCTGTTAAAGGGAACAGAATTTTTTATGAAAAAGTTAAAATTTTTCGCATTTTTAATTTTATTGTTGGCTTCAGCGTCTTTTGCTGACGAATGGAAAGCTGACAAATTTGATGCACGCAGAGCAATTCCGAATGACATAACACCGCCGGACAGGTTGGAACCCGAAAATAAACTTTTTCCGCTTGAAAATGACGAAGGCGTTATCAGGCGCGTAAAAATTTCAGACGGCGAAAGAGTTGTCGCTCTGACGTTTGATGCCTGTGAACTCGCAACGATGACAACGGGCTGTGATATGGACGTTATAAATTTTTTACGTGAAAATAAAATTCCCGCGACTTTTTTCATGGGCGGCAAATGGATGCGTACACACGCGCGGCGAGTTAAACAGATTATGAGCGAAAATGAATTGTTTGAAATTGCAAATCACAACTGGTCGCACGGAAACTGCGCTCTTCTTTCCGAAGAAGAGTTAAAAAAACAGATTTTATGGACGCAGGCTCAGTATGAAATTCTGCTTGATGAATATCTTCACGAAATATATGACAGCGAAGGACTTGAAGCCGCTGAGGAAATGCAGAAAAAAATTTCCCCCGTTCCGGTTTTGTTCAGGCTTCCTTATGGACGGAACAATGAATCGGCATTAAAAATAATTTCACAGCTAGGCTTGAGAATAATTCAATGGGACGTTGCCGCAGAAGCCGGAGATAATTCAAACTCGAAACGCGCAAAACGTTCAGCAAAAAAAGTCGCGGCAATGACACATCCGGGTTCTATTCTTTTGTTTCATGCGAACTCCGTTCCGAAAGGCACGGCGAATTTATTAAAATTTTTATTCGCTGAACTTCAGGGACAGGGTTACAGCTTTGTAAAAGTCAGCGAACTCCTGAAACTTGGCGAACCTGAGACAGTACGAGACGGATATTTTACAACGCCGGGCGACAATCTTGTGCTCGATAAAAAATTCGGCGTTGACGGTACAGGCAGACGAAAATGAACTGCCTGATTCAACGAGGAGCTTTCATCTGTTCTCCGCTAAATTCCATTTCGGGCATTAAAAAGAAAATTAACTGCGAAATAAAAAGTCGGGCTAACGGCTTCAACCGCTGAATGTTTTTATAAATTTATCTCGACTTTTTTTTCTTCGTTTTTGTAGGGGCAGAAAAACTTTTTTGCATATCTTCTGCAATTTTTGTGATGTCTGCCTCCGTGAGATTTTCGTATCTTAAATTCAATCCTTTCAAATTAAGAGAAATGAAATTATCGAAAAAATATTTAGCGTTCGGTAGTTTTATCCTTAGATATAACATATTTTATTATGCCACAGCTTTATATGTCAACGCTTGAGAGATATAATCCAAAAAGTTATCGCTTTATTAGAAATTTAGCGGAAGTTTTCTTGCGAAATTTTGATAAAATTATTGTAGATTTTTTTTAATGAAAGGATTGAAAAATTATTTTTACATCTGCAAATCTTCTTTTGCCGAATTTAGACGAAAAAGAATTTTCAAAATGGGCTGTCATTGCGTGCGACCAGTTCACTTCACAGCCGGAATATTGGATAAAAGCAAAAAATTTTGCCGGTACATCGCCTTCAGCTTTGAATTTAATTTTGCCTGAGGCAATGCTTGACGAGTCGGACGATAAAAAAATTTCAGAAATTAATTCAGCAATGAATGAATATCTCGAAAAAAATCTTTTCACGGAATACAAAAATTCTTATGTCTACGTTGAACGAAAACTTTTAGACGGCTCAACAAGACGCGGTGTTGTCGGAGTCATTGACCTCGAAGAATATGATTTCAAGTCCGGCTCATGTTCAAAAATCCGTGCCACCGAAGAAACTGTCAGCGAAAGAATCCCTCCGAGGAAAAAAATCCGCGAAAAAGCTCCGCTCGAACTCTCACACGTTATTCTTCTCTGCGATGATGACAAACGGGATATTATCGAACCTTTAACGCTGTTGAAAGACAGAATGAAAAAAATTTACGATTTTGATTTAATGCTGGGTGGCGGAAATATCAAAGGCTGGCTCATAAGCGGCGGTGAAGCTGAAAATCTGTCGGAACGCGTCAGAAAATATATCGAACGAAAATCAAAAGAACTTTCCGTTGTCTTTGCGATAGGGGACGGGAATCATTCTCTCGCGGCGGCAAAAACGTGTTATGAAGCCGGAATGACTTCACGCTATGCAATGGTCGAACTTGAAAATATTTACGATGATGCCTTGAAATTTGAACCGATTCACAGACTTGTCAAAAATATTAACGTCGAAGATTTTCTGAAAGAAATTCAAAATGAAATCTGTGTAAAAGATTTTTCTCCTGAAAATTCGTGGTCGTTAAATTTTTATTCGCGAAATAAAAACGGCGTTCTCAATATCGACAAATCCAAAGGTGCATCGGCGTTGATAGTCCTACAGAAATATCTTGACGAAAAAAATTTTGAAATAGATTACATTCACGACACTGAAGCTTTGAAAAATTTATCTGAAACAGAAAATTCTCTTGGGATTGAACTTCCGCCTTTCGATGAAAGCGCAAAACGGGACTTTTTCAAAATTATTTCTGCGTCAGGCGTTATGCCGCGGAAAACTTTTTCGATGGGGCATGCTCAGGAAAAAAGATATTATCTCGAAGCACGGAGAATTAAATAATGCTCGCTGAACTCGGGCTGCTTTACTGCGCGTTTTTTTGGGGCATCAGCTTCGTCAGCATGAAAATTTTAGTCGGCGTTTATCCGGCGTGCTGGATTTTATTTTTAAGATTCAGTGCCGGTGCCGCGATGATATATTTATTTTTTCACAAACGCGTCAAGAAATTCATTGTTCACGATTTCAACAGCGGAGTTGTTTTAGGATTTTTGCTTTTTGTTGCGATTGCCGTACAGACAGTAGGATTAAAATACATCGGCGGCGGACGTTCAGCTTTTATATCTGCGACGTATGTTTTAATGGTGCCTCTGATAACGTGGCTTCTTCTAAAAAAATTTCCCGGCTGGATAACTCTTGCGGCGGCATGCCTGTGTGTTTTTGGAATGTATCTTCTGACCGGCGATGAAATGTCAGGGACTTTCAATTTCGGAGATTTTCTGACCGTCATATGTGCTTTGACTTTTGCAGTTCAGGTTATTTTAATAGAAAAATATACACGGGGCTGCGACCCTATAACGCTGAGTTTCGCAGAATTTGTTTCGCTTGCGTTTTTTGCGCTTGCGAGTTCTTTAATGTTCGAGACGCGTTCGGAGCTTATAAATGTTGAAAGTCTGCCGGAACTTTTGTTCACGACGGTTTTATGCACGTTCGGCTGTTATATGATTCAAATCTGCGCACAGAAATTTGTGAAACCTTCACGAGCCACAATAATAATGTGTCTTGAATCTGTTTTCGGACTTCTCAGCAGCGTTATTCTTCTCGATGAAGCCGTATCTTTCCGCAGCGGGCTAGGCTGTGTTTTTATTTTCATAGCTGTCCTTGCCGCAGAGTTTGAACCTTATCTGCGTACCTGTTTTGCAAGGAGCTGAAAATTTTTGTTTAGCGATTTTCTGTCGGGAACAAACTGGCTTTTAATTTTATCTCTGGTATTCGGAAGCGCGGCTCTTTCGGTCTTCGGTGATTCTCTTGGGTCAAAATACGGCAAAAAAAGAATCACTCTCTTCGGGCTTCGTCCAAAACGCACCAGCCAGCTTATAACAGCTATGACCGGAGCGTTGATAGCTGTCGGAGTTCTTGCCGTGATGTCAATTTTTTCGCAGGATGTCCGCACGGCGTTGTTCGGAATGAAAATGCTACGTCAGCAAATGTATGACTTACAGTTTCAGCTTAACAGGAGCGAAGAAAATACAGCGGAGATGAGAGCCAGTCTTGCTGAAGCCTCGGCAAATCTTGAATTAACGGGCTTTGAACTTGACTCGATGAAAAACGATAAATTAATTCTTGAGCAGGAAAAGAAAGAACTTGAAGCCTCATTAAAAATCATGCGCGAGGAGTCGGAACAGCTCAAGCAGGATTTAAAATCCATGAAGAGTGAAGCAATAGCATTGAGCGCGAATGTTTTATTAGGACAGAGCGTTTTTGAGCCTGGAATGACGCATGATGAAATTGTTGCCGGCTTAAATGCTCTGAAACAGCAGGTCAGACTGAATGTTTTGTCGATAATTTCAAATCAGTCTTTCACACGTTTGCGCGACATTCCGATTAACTTTGATCCTGAAATCGAAACGGCTTTGATTAAAGAGCTTGAAAGTTCCGACATCAGGCAGTATGTCCGTGCATTATCCGGCGAAAATTACACGCTCGGCGAAAATTTAAAAATAAATATTACGCTCCAGAACGGTCCAAGCCTTATCACATACAGAGACGGCGAAGCTGTTTACCGAAAATTTTTCACAAACGACAGAGAAAATTCAAATACGACCGCTGAAGAAATTCTGCACGTTTTTTTGCGCGAACTCAGAAACAAAGTTATAAGCGATGGAATTTTGCCTGACCCTGCGACAAATAATGTTGGAACTCTTGACGGCGAAACTTTTTTTTCTGCTGTTGAAGAACTCTCGAACATCACTGAACCTGTTATAATCAGCGCGGTTGCCGACGGTGATATTTACACTGAAGGACCTGTTGTTATAAAAATAATTTTTGAGGAATAATTTTATGGCACCACACGTAATAATTTACACTGACGGAGGAGCTTCGCCAAATCCCGGCAAAGGCGGCTGGGCGGCTGTGCTGTATTCTCCCGTTCACGATAAAAAGCGCGAAATTTCCGGCGGCGAACCTGACACCACAAACAACAGAATGGAAATAACAGCGGCGATAAAAGCTCTCGAAGCTTTAAAAACTCCGTGTGATGTCGATTTATACACGGACTCGTCTTATCTGCAAAATACGTTTGAAAAAAGATGGATTTATAAATGGCAGAAAAACAACTGGAAAACTTTAAAGGGCGATGTTTTGAACCGCGACTTGTGGGAAATTTTATTCAAACTCACAGAAATTCACAATGTAACTTGGCATCACGTCAAGGGACACGCCGATGATGAACTGAACAACAGGTGTGATGAACTCGTTCAGAGAGAGCGCGAAAAACTTCGCTGAAAATCTTTTGCATTTTGTCTTTCCAGTGAGCTGTCCTGTCTGCGGAAAACCTGCAGAAATAATCTGTCCGAAATGTGCAAAAAAATTTTTCGCCGATGAAGTCATACACAAAAATTTAGAATCGCTCGAAATTTTTTCGGCGGCGTGGTATCACACAAGCATCAATAAAATAATTTCCGAGTTCAAATATTCCGGCTGCAAAGCTTTATGCCGTCCGTTCGGGCGAGTAATGGCGGAATTTTTTTCAAAGCCCGAAATTGATTGTCTTGTGCCTGTGCCTCTGCATTTGAAAAGCAAACGAAAATACAATCAGGCTCTTGAACTCGCAAAAGGCTTGAGCGATGTCTGGGAAATTGAAATTTATGACGTTGCTGAATGGTCGCGTAAAATCCCCAACCGTGCAGGGCTGAATGCTGCCGAACGAATGAAATTAAAATCTGACGCATTTATAATTTCCGAAGATATTAAAAATCTTAATATTGCGGTAGTCGATGACGTTTGCACAACAGGAATGACGCTTTTAAGATTTTCGCAGGCATGTGAAAAATCCGGCGGTCATGTTGCAGGAGCTTACACTCTCGCGACCGTCAGTGCGTAAAAAAATTTTTTTAAGAAAAATCGAAAGGACGAAAAAATTTTGCAGACCGATAAAAATTCACCTTCAATGATACGCCACGCCGTTATGATGATGGCAGGAACTTTAATGAGCCGTGTTTTAGGTCTTGCGCGTGAAATTCTTGTCGCGGCATATTTTGGTGCTACGGTGAGCATGGACGCGTTCAACGTTGCATACACACTTTCAAATTTAGCGAGGCAGCTCTTGGCTGAAGGTGCTTTATCGGCGGCGTTTGTTCCTGTTTTTTCTAAAGTTTTGAATAAAAGCCGTGAAAAGGCAATATCTCTTGCTCGCCAGACGATGACGGTTTTATTATTCGCGACATGTATTGTTGTTGGTCTTGGAATTTATTTTGCGCCTGCACTCGTAAATATAATGGCACCGGGCTTTGACCCTTCAGCGCATGAACTTGCTGTGAGCATGACACGGGGAATGTTTCCGTTTTTAATTTTCATTTCTCTTGAAGCTTTGACGATGGGCGAGCTTAACAGCTTGGGTTCGTTTTTTATTCCCGCGCTGTCTCCGGCGTTCAGCAATCTTGTTTTCATAATAACGGCTCCTTTTTTTGCGGCGCGTTTTGGAGTTTACGGGCTTGCATATTCAGTTTTGTGCGGAGGTTTCGCGCATTTTATAACGCAATGGCTGTGGGGTTTCAAAATGAAAGCTGTTTTATATCCGACACGTCCTGATATAAGGGACTCGAATCTAAAACAGATAATGAAATTATTTTTACCGTACGCAGCCGGACTTTCGCTGAATCAGGTCAACCCCGTCATAAGCCGGATGTTAGGTTCTTTTTTGCAGGAAGGAAGCATTTCCGTTTTGAATTATTCAAACAGAATTTTGCAGCTTCCTTTAGGGCTTTTCGTGATAGCGATTTCGCAGGCGGTGTTGCCTCAGCTTGCACGTGCAAAGACTGACGAGGAATTTTCGGATATGCTGCGTCAGGCTGTAAGATTTGCGTTGTTTGTCGTTCTGCCTGCATCGCTCGGAATAATTGAAATTTCGCACGAGTTTGTTCATATTATCTTTGTTCGCGGACAGTTTAATGAATGGGCGTGGAATGCAACGTCTTCATGTCTTGCGCTGAGTATGCTCGGGCTTCCGGGCATGGCGTGTTCAACTGTTGTAATGCGTGCGCTGTATGCTCTGTCAATGCCGCGTGAAGCGTTCAGGGTTACATTGTTCAGCGTCCTGTCAACGGCGTTTTTTTCTTTCGTTCTTATTTACCCGATGAGCTATAACGGACTTGCGCTTGCTCCCGGCATTGCCTTTACGCTGTCCGGAATGCTCGGAATTTATTACGTTAAGAAAAAATTGAATATGTCTTTGAGCATAATCACAAAAAAATTTTTCTGGAATTATTTAACGGCACTGGCTGTTTTAGATGTTTCGATAATGATTTTCAAATTTTTGCTGCCGTACAACCCTGAGGCTAAATTAATGATCCGTTCTTTATGGTGTCTTGGAGTGATCACGCTGTCAGCGTTGGTATATTCGTCAGTAACACTCAAAATGAAGTTTAATGAATGGATTTTATTGAAACAGGCGTTTAAAAAAGAACGGGCTTAAAAAATTGTAATTTCTGTCTTTTAGGTGTAATATTTTTTTCACTACATTATATTTTTCCAAAAATTTTATATATGGAGGGAATTTTTTTATGAAAAAAGTATTGTTCCTCACGCTCGCGCTCGTTATGATCGTATGCGTATCAGCAGCAAGCGCAAAAGACATCGTAATCGCCTTTTCTCAAATCGGTCAGGAATCAGATTTTGCTTTTCATCTGCATACAAAGATTTGTAGTAACTACATCGGACAGGAAGAAAAAATAAAATTTTTTCCTGACTCCTCACTATCTTAAATACAAAAATAACGGAGGTTTTTGTTTTGATTTATCCAGTAAATGTGAAAAATTATTCCGAACTTCTCAGCTTTTGCAACAAAATTCAAACTGATCCGAGAGCTTTCGCTTACCTTTCACCAAAATCAAATATTTTTCATTTTTACGGCGAGCATGTTGACTATCGGGCTGCTGCGTTTTTAAAACAGGAACTTCTTGCACGCGGCGGCGATACCGTTGTAACAAAACATGTTATTGACGGGAAAACAGATTTCAGCGATGTTCTACTGATGGGAACGCCTTCACAGTTAAAAAGCCTTCTGGAAAAATTAAAATCAATGGACTGCTGGGGATTAAAGCAGTTCCGCGAAGAATTTTCAAACGCATTTGCAAATATTTTTATTACTAAATGGAATATCGGTGAAAAATTAAAGCTTGACAGCGATACAAAATTGATGGCAATCATAAATTTAACGCCGGATTCTTTTTATGAAGCAAGCCGCATCAAAGAAAATGAAGTTTTATCTGCCGCAGAAAAATTTTTATCACAGGGCGCGGAAATTTTGGATATTGGTGCAGAGTCAACACGTCCCGGCTTCGAGCCTGTTGAGTTAAATGAAGAACTCGCAAGGTTAATCCCGGCGTTGAAAATTCTGCGGAAAAAATTTCCAAATGCTGTTATTTCTGTTGACACTTACAAGGCTGAAACAGCACGAATATCTGTTGAGGAAGGTGCAGACATCATCAACGACATCAGCGGTTTTGAACTTGATACAAAAATGCCTGAGTTAATTTCGCGGCTTGATGTTCCTTACGTACTGTCGCATTTTCAGAAAGAGCCGTGCGAAAATATTTTAAGCGTCATGCTTCAATATTTTAATACAAAAATAAAAACTCTCTGCGATTTTGGTGTAAAACGCGAAAATTTGATTTTAGATCCCGGCTTGGGCTTCGGCAAAACTTCAGATGATAACTTTGAAATCATAAAAAATCTTGAAAGCCTGAAAATTTTCGGGCTTCCAATTCTGGTAGGGCATTCCAGAAAAAGATTTACAAACAAAAATTTGTCAGCTACCGTAGCTCTTTCGGGAATGTTGTACGGACGTGCGAATATTCTACGCGTTCACGATGTTGAAGAAAATTCGGCTGCGCTGTCAATGGCACGAAGCCTGTGTTAGTTTCAATCCACGCTCTCATGTAGAGAGCGACCGGAATGACCTCGCTGAGTGATTTCACAGCCTTTGGAATAATAAAATGCTATAATTAAAAAATAGCATATCTCAGAAGATTATCGAAAAGAGTTATAAGAGAAAGAGTGATAAAACTTGACTGAAATTTTAAATTCTGAAACTTTGAAAGAAAAATACGAAAAATTGAAAAATTATATAGCTTCGCTCGAAAGTGTCGCTGTGGCATATTCCGGCGGAGTCGATTCAACTTTTTTACTGAAAATTTCTCACGATGTTCTCGGCGGAAAAGCAACAGCCGTAACAGTCCGTTCAAGCCTTGTATCCGGCAGAGAACTCGGCGAGGGCGAAAAATTCTGCTCGGAAAATAAAATAACGCAGATATTCTGCCCCGTTGATATTTTTAAGGTTGAAGGCTTAAAAGAAAATCCCGAAAATCGTTGTTATATCTGCAAAAAAAATTTGTTCACAAAAATTCTTGAGCTTGCACGTGAACGCGGTATAAAAAACGTTATTGAAGGCTCAAACGTTGACGATTTAAGCGATTACAGACCGGGACTTAAGGCTTTGAAAGAACTCGAAATTAAAAGTCCTTTGCAGACAGCCGGACTCACAAAAAAAGAAATCCGTGAACTGTCGAAAAATTTTAATCTCCCGACATGGAACAAGCCGTCTTTTGCGTGCCTCGCGTCAAGATTTGAATACGGTGAAGAAATCACTGAAGAAAAATTGAAAATGATAGACGATGCCGAAAATTTGTTAATAAAAATGAATTTCAGACAATTTCGTGTCCGTCTTCACGGCAAAATCGCCAGAATCGAAATTCTGCCGGAAGATTTTGAAAAAATAATGCAGGAACAGACACGCGAAAAAATTTATTCAGAGTTAAAAAATCTTGGATTTTCATACGTAACTCTGGATTTAAAAGGCTATCGTACCGGAAGCATGAACGAAGTTATGTT
>CAJODX010000018.1 GCA_905233295.1 uncultured Synergistales bacterium
TGTAATACAAACTAAAGATAACAGTATAACAAATACTGCGAGCGACAATTTTAAAATTGTATGGGGAAGAGGACCTTCGGACAGCAGTACCGGCGGAATTGTTGCTAATTATGCAAACCTTCGTTCTGTGTCCGGTACAGCAGAAAATGCACCCGTAAGATATACGGAGATGAAATTTTCCTTCTCCGATACTAAGGAAACAACTTTAAGCGGCAAAGTCAGCAAGACCGATAACGACAAAACGCTTGCAAATGTCTTCGGCGAAGAAATCGATGAAAAATATTATTCAAGTCTCACGATTCGCGGCTATGAATACGGTACCGACTTCACAGTCAACGATGACGGCGAGATTGAATGGATCGAACAAACCGACGTCAGCGTGTCGAATACTGACGATGACTCAATCAGCATTGACATTGACGAGTTCAATGAAGCTTATGAAAATGCAACAGGCTCAGCCGTTTCAACTCTGACATTAACAGGCTCGGACGGCGTTATCAGAACATATCTTGACCCTGAAGACAGGTCTTTATTCACGCTGACAGACGATAATGACATTGAATATGAATATGGGCGCGATTACGTAATCCGCGTTAAAGATGACGGAGACGGCTACGTTCTCTCATGGTTCGCGGCTGATGACAGGACAGGCGACGGAGAAATTGATGCGAACGATGCCAACGTTGTAGTTTCAGCATACGCTCAGGAAAAAAATATCAGCACTCTGAATTTCAAAGCTTCTCCTGATGCAGGAACGGGCTTCACTTTCGGTTTTTCTGTTCAAAGCACAAAGGAATATTCATCGAGCGTAGATTCATCGGACGAAGACAGAGATTTAAGTCTCGATACCCTTCTCGGCGAAGATTTAGACCTGACCGAAGACGATTATTCAAATATAGTCATAACAGATTCTGACGGCAACACATACACGTATGTTGCGACAGAAGACGAACTGACCGACACAACATTTACAGTCGTTGACGGCGAAATAGTCTGGAATACAACGACCACTGAAGGCTCTGACTACGAACCGAACGCTCCCGCTGAGGATTCCGAATATACGATTTCATACGAGAGTTTTTCGCCGATTAAAATGACAGAGGCATACGGATACGATGATGAACTCAAACTCATCAACGACAGCGGCAGACTTTCAGATTCTGACGGCAATACATATCTGAGTTATGAACAGATTTTGAAAGACGCAAGCTCAAGCCTCTCTGTCGATTCATCACAAAGCGATGTTGACGATATACTCCAGAAATATTTTTCAATCACTGACGAACTCGGCAACACATATACCTACGGCACTGACTTCAGAATCGTCATAGGCGATGAAGACAGCGACTCGGAACAGCATAAGGCGAACATTGAATGGTTCGGAAGCACACCTGCTACGGGTTACGATTTCACTGTTTCATACACAGGACGCGGCGAAGGCGGCGGCGAAGTCATACAAATTGAAGACGCTGTAACACGCTCAAATTCTGATACTGTTATGTCGAGTTCAGACGGTACGCCTGTATACAGCGAATTTGAATCAGGAACGACAACAATAACGCAGGGTTCAAAAACTTTCTTTGAAGGCACAGACTTTGAAGTCAGCGAAAATGATGACGGGAATGTTCTTATAAACTGGAAGACCGGCACGGATTACGAATGGTATTATCCGACATCAGGGCAATATGTTATCAACCTTACGACAGAATCCGGCGAAACGAAAACGTATTCAGCAACACGCGACAACAGAGACACGTTAGACCTTAGAGATTTCGGCTTCACAAACGTAACGAACGGTACGTTAAATTCGATAACATACGATGGAAATACTTATAATTTAACAAGCACGACCACCAATGATGACGGGAAAACCGATTCCGATCTTGTGAAAGAAACTCTCGGCATAAATCTCAGCCATGGCACAAACGGCGTTGTAAATATTTTTAATTTCGATTGGGTTTCGCCAACGCTGACAACGCGTGAGGGGCTGCCTGCTTACGGCGATGAAATTTCAATCGAATATGAATACGACACAAACACATTCACATTGAGCGATGACGGAGACGGAATTGTCGATTTGCTTGGACTTAACGATGACGTTACGGAAGCTCAGAACGCAATACTTGTCCTTGACGGCGAAGAAGTCCAGAGAGATTCAAACGACATCGGCGAAAGTTACGACAACGAATTAATCAAGGGCATGACGATAAATCTCAAAGGTGTCGGCGAAGTTTCAATCGACGTTTCACACGATGCCGAAAAAGCCGTCGAATCCATTCAGACTTTTGTGGACAACTACAACAGCCTTATGTCATGGATTAACACTCGAATGACTGAAAGTCAGGTTGACGAAGATACAGCCGCAACGGTTGACTCGGATGACTTCAGAATGAGATGGGGTCTTCTTCACGGAAACTCGCTGCTCAGAAACACAAAGAGCCAGATGCGCGACACTGTTACACAGAATTTTACATTTTCGTTCACATCGCGGACAAGTTCCGAAGAAGTTTACGGGGCGATGTCGTTCAACGGACTTAAAAACGATTCAACATTAAGGCTTCGTATAGGAACAAAATACGTTGATGTTTCGGTTTTAACGACGGACACGCTTCAGGATATTGTTGACAAAATCAGCGACAGTTCAAACGCCGCAATGAGAAATATTTTCTACGATGATGACGGGCAGTTGCTCCAAGAACCTTTAATCAAGGCAAAAATCGAGGGAGATAAACTTGTGATTTATTCATCATCAGGCGATGAGATTACAATGTCCGGCACATCCGCAATGAACGCGCTGAAAATGAATTATACTTACAAAGGCGTTTATCAGCTTGGCATCTCGACGACTTCAAACGACTACGGCAAAAGCGGCGAACTTGAATTTGACACCGAAGAATTTATGGACGCTCTTGAAGACAATCCCGATGAAGTTCAGGAGTTGATGCTGAAATTTGCCTCCTCGATGGACAGCTGGACAAAATCGATGTTAAATTCTTCGGCATCCGGACAGACATCAGGAACACTGACGCGTCAGATTTCGGATTTGGAAACCCAGATCAGCAGCATTGACGAGTATCTTGAAAAATATCAGGACAGACTCGATCGAATGGAAGAAAGTTTACGGAGCAAATATTCGGCGGCTGAACAGCAGATTTCAAAATTATCTCAGCAGGCAAGCGCTATCTCGGCAATCCTTCAGCAGCTCAACAACAGCAGCAGCAGCAGTTCTTCAAGTTCTTAAATTTAAAATAAAAATTCAAAGAACACACCTTCACTTCACAAAAAACGGAGCGAAGGTGTTTTTATTTTTTTTCAATTCATCAGGCACTGTTCAGCCCAAAATTCCGCGGCGTTGCAGCTGCCCATCAAATTTTTTCCTTCAGTCAGTGCTGTATCAACAAAATTTTTATTTTTACGTTCAGCGTTATTAAGATAATTTTCGATTTCGTTCACAATATTTTCGGGCGTTGCGTTCTCACACAGAAGTTCAGGAAAAACTTCACGACCCGTCAAAATGTTCGGCACGGAAATTTTTTTCACATGCACAAGACGTTTTAATATCGCGTAATTTAATTTTTTCATGTTATAAATCACAGTCATAAAACGTTTCAATAACATTGCTTCGACAGCGACTGTTCCAGAAACTCCGGCAACCGCAAGCGAACCGAGCATTAACTCGCGCCCTTCGCCTTCCCAGAAATCAAAGCCGGAATTTTTCACGCGTTCTCTTAATTCGTCAGCAAGATTTTCGCTCAAGCCCGGAGCAATCGAGAACACAGGCAAAAAATTTTTTTCTTTCAGAATTTTCGCCGCGCCGATTAAAATTTCAAGATGAAAATCTATGTCGTAACGCCGCGACCCCGGCATTAATGCAATGATTTTTGAAGAGCCGAACCTTTTTGAAAATTTTTCGGAAATTTTTACGTTTTCAAGATCGTAAACGAGCGGGTGTGCCTTCCATTTTGAATTTACGCCGTGTTCAAGTAAAAATTTATGTTCAAAATAAAATAAAGGCAGGCATAAATCAAAATCGCGTTTGAGATTTTTGACACGTCCGGCACGCCATGCCCATACGGTTGGAGTTATCAGGCAAACTGTTTTTCCTGAAAAATTATTTTTCCGTAAAGATTTTGCGAGCATTAAATGAAAATCCGGGCTGTCGATTAAGACAACGGCATCAGGTTTTGAGCTTAAAATTTCGTCTGTTATATTGCGTTTCAATCTGAAAATTTTCGGCAGTGCGGGAATGATTTCAAGGATTCCCATCAATTTTAATTCTTCATAGCTCCATTTTGCGACACCGCCGGCGCGTTCGCCGTTCGGTCCCAACATTCCCGAAATTTTTATTGAAGAATCTTTTTTCAGAACCTCGCGGATAAAATCTCCTGCATAAATATCGCCGGAGACTTCGCCGCATGATACAAAAATTTTTTTCATTATGTTTTAAACTCCTTCAACCGCGATATTAAAACCGTCAGCGAGTTTCAAAAATTTTTCCGGCTCCATTATCAAAGTCTTTCCGGCTTCGACAGCAAGACACGTCAGCCCGGCATTATGCATATTTTCAAGAGTCCGTGTTCCGACTGTCGGCAGGTCGTAACGAACATCCTGATTTTCTTTCATCATTTTGACGATAACTCCGCGCCCCGACAAATCGCCTGCACGTTTTATCATCTGGTCAGTGCCTTCCATTGCCTCAACAGCAACGACAGCTCCATCAGCAACACAGACAGCCTGACCGAACGACAAAGGCAATGTTACGCGCAGAATTTTTTTTGCATATTCAATATCTTTTAATTCTTTTTCAGTCGGCGGGCGTTTGGAAAGATTTCCTGAAGGCGCAATGAACTCCGGCAAAATCTGGTAATACGGAATGACTTTTATATTTTCATTTTCAAACGTTTTCACGATCGCGCCAAGCAGTGAATGGTCATCAAGAAGCGAATTTTTTAAAATTTCAAGCGCAATACGGTCAAAAGAAAACGGAACGCGGTAAATAATTTTTTTGGGGATTCGTCCAGCCATTATTAAACTGTCAGAGCCGTGAGCTTTGATTTCTTTCAGACCGCGTGTAAAGTTTGGTGTTTTAAAGTGAATCAGCTTCCCTGCGTAAGGCTCTAAGATTTCCGGGTCATCACGCAGGGCAAGTATCAACGTTGAAGGCTGAAGATTTTTTAATTTTTTCGCGATTTCCACAGGCAAAATTCCTTCACCTGCAATCAGGGCGATATTATTTTCCATTTTTTTTAAAAAACTCTGTCGCCGTTTTTCACGGACTCTGAAGGTTTCAGCAAAACGACTCCCTGTTCCGAGTCGGTGCCTAAAACTCTAACTTCGCTGGTTACAGAACCTACGTGGAGCGGCGGAAAATTCACGCAACAAATAACTTGAGTTCCGATTAAATCTTCGGGGGTGTAAAGTTTTGTAATCTGCGCGGAAGATTTTTTCACGCCGATTTTTTCACCGAAGTCAATTTTAAGAACATAAGCCGGATTTCTTGATTTTTTATTTTCTTTTGCCTCAAGAATCGTTCCGGCTCTCATTTCGATTTTTTCAAAATCCGATAATTCAATCAATTTTCACTGTTTCACCTCTTTCATCCAAGAAAATCCAACAGGCTCGGCTGAATCAGTCTTGCAATAACGGCAAGATTCGCCTGATACATATAATCCGCCATCATAAGCTGCGATATAACATCTGCCGGATCGGCTTTCACAAGTCCGTCCTGTTCCTCAGTCATAATTGAATTTTCGCTGACCAGCCTTTCAGTGTTATACGTGTAACGCGCCTGTAAAGCTCCGTCTTCAGCCATGACGCTCAAAATATTGTTGATGAAGTCATCGACTCTTGGAAGCATTTTTTCAACGAGGTCATCTCTGTTGCCGGACTCGATAGCCGCTATAACGTCGTTTATCGTTCCGAATCCGTTTTGTCTTGCAGTGTTTGCGCCGCTCCTGACTGTGGCGTTCTGAGTGTGTGCGCCTCTGTCGTATAAATTTCCTCCGTCAATGTCAACGCCGCGCGGAGCAACGGGATTTTCATCGCTGTCAACACTGTAATACGCCTGACCTTCGAGATCGTAGCCGCCTCTGTAATGCGTTCTGCTCAATACATAATCATCATCGCCAATGAACGTATCGTTGAGATTTTTCAGGAACGAAACTTTGAGAGATGAGCCTTTTGTTGAATACATAACGAGTTCTTTGTCTCCGTTAATTTCAGCTTTAATCCCGAAATCATTGTCTTTCATCTGCGCGTTGATGTAATCGACAACATCGTCTGTCGTAATGTCAGTATCTCCGAAATAATCTCCAACCTTTGTCAGGTCTATATTAAAATGCTGACCTTCCGCAACAATATCAAGCCGGTCGGCAGGAAAATTTTTCGATTCAACGTCCCACGTAAGATCCATAACGCTGCCGCCAAGCCTTCCCTGAAGTCCTGTTGCAATCCCGAAAACATCTTCGGCTGAGTGTCCTTTCATGTCAATGATGCTGACAGGATCGCCGTCGTTTGATGTTATTGAAAAAGAATAAAAATTCGTTGCCGTGTCAAGAGAATATTCGACATCGAGCCAGCTTATTTTATTTATTTTCTTCAAAACGTCTTCAACAGAATCGCCGGTTTCAATGTCAACTTCAACGCTTTTTGAACCGTGAGAAAATCTTATTGTGCTGTCTTCCGTGAAGGTTTCACTGGCATCCATCGGCACAGCATTGTCTTCCATATTCACGCTGAAAGTTGAAAGATCCGCTCTGTTTTTGTTCGCGTGCGGAAATCCCAAGAAATCTCCGTTGGCACTGTCAAGAAATTTCATTTCGATTGAATATCCACGCGGCGAATACACGACGAGTTCATTGTCTTCATTTACAAAAGCCCGGACATCTTCGTCCTGCATTCTTGAATTTATAAATTCCGCAATGTCATCGGCTTTTATTTCTTCATCGCTTGTAACATCACGGACTGTCGTGAGGTCAATCGAATGAGTACAGCCGGCAACCGTAATATCGAGAATGTTTGCAGGAAAATCAATCGCGCCCCCGTCGGCGTATCTTTGATCATTTATATCCCACGTGAAGTCCGAACCCATAATGCCTTCGCCTGTTCCGTCAGCGTTAAGTCTTCCCTGAATGCCTGTTGAAAGTCCGAGAGCGTCTTCAGCTATGTGTCCTTTAATGTCGAGAACGTTCACAGCAGAGCCGTCAACTGAAGAGATCGAAATTAAAGGAAAATCACCAGCGTTACGGGCATCAAGCTGTCCCATATGAGTGTCGTAATAATTCACATAGAGCCAGTCTCCTGCCTGAACCCTAAGTCTGTCCATAACGTCTTTTACGGTATCGTCAGCGTTCACGTCAATGTCAACACTGTGTGCAAGGTTTGAAAATCTTATCGTGCCTTCTCTGAATGTCAGCCTGTCAGGATTTGTTTCAATGGTGTTATCATCGTAGCTGAATACAGTGATATTGCTGTATGCCTCCGCAAAAGTCGCGTTGTCGGGCATTCTGATGTGAGTCTGTTTTAAATTCGATGTAACTCCACCGTGAATGCCGGCTTGAGATGCAAGACCGCCGGAATAGTCATTCCATTCAGGATCGTTGAACGGCATATCTACGACCGTGAAAGCCTCACCCGAAAGAAAATACATTGAACATGAGCCGTCAATGTTCTGCCCCTTGCTGTCAACATGCTGAGCAAACCCCATAATGTCATGTCCTTCGATTTCGTTCACCTGGTCAACGATTTCCTGCATCAATAATGCTCTGTCAACAAATCCAGTTGTACTATCAATGACATCGGCTCTTTTTATGTTGACATCGTAATACATTCCGCAGTTCATTTGAACTCTCATCGGAACGCCGACATTATCGTCAACACAGGGAGCTGAAGGAAAATTCACGCATTTCATTCCCATACCGGCAGAATTTTTTGTGTAAGCGTCAGTCCTCAATGCAGTCGAAAGATTCATCTTTTCTGCGTAGTTGTATTCGTTCATATCCAAAAAGATGACCTGTTCGCCGTCTATTCCGCGCATAACGATTCTTTTTGTTTCTTCTTCGTAGTCATCGGAATGATTTGCGTTTGCGGCTTCCGTTACGTCTGTACCGCCCGGCTCTACTGTAACTTCAAGCCAGCCTGAACCTGCATTTTTGAGCCTTTCCGCAATCTGGTCGATAGTGTATTCGCCAGAGTTTAATTTTATATCAACGCTACGTCCTCCGCTGACAACGCGCCAGTGAAGCTGTGTGCCATCTTCAACGGTTAATTTTTCGCCGGAGAAAAATTCGCGGCTCTTTGTTGCCGTTTCCATTCCGAGATAGTCGAAAACGTCTATATGACTCTGATCTGTGTTTCGGACTGTTGACTTTACTATAACGGAGTCTTCTGTGATTTTTCCGTTTTCATCACGAAATTCATCGAAAATTTTCGTTGCGCCGCCTTCAGCCTTTATAACGAGCGAAGGATAATGCAGAGCTTCTTCAGCTTCATTAATATGCAACCTGTCGGAAGGAATATCTCCGATACGTTCCGCGACTATTTCAATGCTGTTGCCGTCTGCTGAATGACGGGCGTATATTCCTTCGATGGCATTGATTTTTCCCGCGACTGTTTCCGGAGTGTCATCTTCGGTGATTTCAATTTCAGTTTCAGTAACAGAGCCGTCAAGAGTTGAAATTTTTAATTTTGCTCCGTCAGCATTCCAGCCAACGTTGGTCGAATCGCTCAAGTCGCGACTTTTAATCGTTGCGGGCACAGGCATATAATCTGTATCAGGCCAGCCCGTTATGCCGACTTTTTCGCCTGTGTTGGATTTCAAAAATAACTGCTGTGTTCCGCTGTCGTAATCTCTTTCAATATATGCCGTAACGAGCATGTCCGCGCCCTGTTCTTCAAGAGAGCTGTTTATTATTGAAGCGAGATCGTCAAGGCTTATGCCTGAAAGTTCATTGGGATCTCTGAAGCCGTTTTTGTCTGAAAAATTCAAACTCTGAACATTTTCCTCGTTTGCAAATTCTTCGGTGTGCATGTTGGTTTTGGTGATGTCAGAGTCGCTCCAGTCTTCGGGAATGAACACTGCGATAGTTCTGTTTCCGACAGTAATCTGAACTTTTTCTTCGCGTCCTGTCCATCGCCAGTCTAAAGGCACGTTGTGGGAACAGATGAAATATGTATCTTCGTTTTCGGGGACAATATCGCTTCCGGCAAACGAAACATCGCCCAAAAGACTTTCACTCAAAGCGTATTTTATTCTGTCATCGTTGCCCTGATATTCAATGCTGCCATCGGATTTTTCGACAAAAGGAGTTTTTGATGTGTCCGTTCCTCCGAAAAGATACTGCCCGGCAACTTTAGTGTTAAGATTGTCGAGCATTATTTTTTTATTGGCTTCTATCTGAGCGGTTATGTCTTTAAGCTGAGTTGAGTCTAATGCGCCGTCTCCTGCTTCGATTATTAAATTTCTGATTGACTTGGCAGCATCGAGAACATTCTGGAGAGCGCTGTCAGCATATCTCAGCAAGGTAACAGCATCGCTGGAATTGCTCTGATACTGTTCATTCGCGTTAATCGAAGACTGCAAACCGAGCGAACGCGATATTGCCGAAGGATTTTCGGATAATTTAGTATATTTATTGCCGGAGGCTATCTGCTGCTGTAATTTTTGAATATTGCCCTGATTCTGCCGCAGAGTGTCCATAAGACTTCCATACATTGTTGCTGTTGTAAGACGGCTGTACATTTTATTTTCTCCTTTATAATCAATCGGTCATCATAATGATTTCTGCATGTGATGTTTCTATTGAATCTTCATCTGATTTTTTTCAGAAATAAAAAAAGTCGGCGGCTGTATCCTAAACGGAAGGAATCGTTTCCGCCATCTTTATTTCCGTTTTCTAAAATTCTGACTCCTGTTTGCATTATCGTCCTACAAGACCCATTCCGTTAATTATGGTGTTTAACATTTCGTCCATCGTTGTTATGTAACGCGACATTGCTCCGAAAGCGCGGTTTAATATCACCATGTCCATGAGTTCTTCGTCAATATTGACTCCGCTCACTGCCTGACGCTGTCCATCAATCTGTTCGCTGACAGTAGCCTGAGTTTTATACATCAGTGCGGCGTGCGAAGCTTCAGAGCCTATCTGTGAGAGCATTGCGTCATAAATTCCGCTTATAGTCATTGTGCCGTTTTCAAGAACTTTTGAAAAATTCAAGTCGTTCATTCTTGAAGCGTTTGTGCCATCTCCAGAACCGCCGCTGACACCTTTCAACGCGTATCCGTTTTCATCTTTCAAGCCCATTGCCGCACCTATCAATGACGGGTCATAAGAAACTCTGTCAGTAACTTTGAGTTTTTCTGAAGCTCCCGACTGCATTGAAAGAGCGTCAAAAAATGCCACACCCGTTGTCGTGATGTCGCCTGCAACACCGTAGCCGGAATATTGAAGCGCGTTTATGTGTTTCACAAGCCCATAAGCCATTTCGTCAAGTTCGGATTTAAGATTCGGGATCATTTCATCGCGAGCCTCTTCAAGACCTTTTATCGAACCTTCGCGGATATGATGTCTTACAGTAATGACAGCGTTGCCGGAATTTTTCAGGTTCAGCCACATTCCCGGATTGATTTCGCTCAACTCAGTTGCGCTGTAACGTGTCGCGCTATCACTGCCTTCAGCTGGTATTCTGCGAGCCATATTTATTTTATTGTCCGAAGAAAGATAACGTACACCGTTCAAACTGAATGAGGCATCTTCTGAAACAGTCTTGTAACCCGTCAGTCCGAGACGCAGTAAAACCTGCATGTTTCCGTCTTCTGACCCCATGAGCGTTATTCTTTGAGCTTCGCCCGCAACGTTCGCGGCAATTTCGAGATAGCCGTTATCGACTGAAGCGTGAACCCACTGCTCAGGTTCAGTCAATCCGAACTCAGCCTGATATTTTTCGTTTATTTTGTTGCGGATCGTTACAAGACTGTCGGAACTTTCAACGTCAATCGTGATGATGGGATTTTGATTCGCGATTCCCATCCGTTCGGCTAGATTTCCATCAACATCTGTGATAGAAAGCAAATGATTGTCGCGGCTTTCAATATAAAATTGCGTGTAAGTTCCCGTTGAAGATTTTCCAGCCGTTACAGCAAGGTTTACGAGAGCCGGATTATCTTCGCTTGAAGCCGTTTTGAAAGTCGATGTCATAAAATCGCTTAAATCTTTCACAGTGAGAGTTGAACCTGCGTTCACTGACGTTCCTAAATCCGAAGTCAAAACCCATTTTTTTGTTGCAGCGTTCCAGACTGCTGTGAAATCAACATCATCGCCGGAAACTCCAACTCTGAAGGTATGACTTTCGCCCGCTTCGCCTTCGCCGAGAATTTCGCCCTCTCCAAGACCTGCGGAAGGATTTTCGCGGAAAACACTCGATGTTACGCGAGTACCCTGAGTACCGACCTGAATCCTGAATGAACCTGAAATATTGAGAGCGTCTGTAATATCCTGAGGCTCTACACGCATATTGACATCAAGCAGTTCGCTTTTTGTTTCTGTTATTGCGCCGAGCATTCCGCTGTAATCCGAAACTTCTATTGAAGCACCATCCGCGGTCGGCACAACAACTAAAGCGTTGTCGTCGGTGCTTGCCTCAAGATCAATATCGCAGTCAGCAACGGCATCATTGATAAAATCTTTCAGAGCTTCCAAAGTCAAAACAGAACCTTCGGTGTGATGATAGATTTTATTGTCTTTCGCGTCTGTGTCGTAATAAACTTCTTCGCCGTCAAGTTCAGCTCTCAGCTGCCAGCCCGTTACTACGCAGCTGTTGTCAGTGATAAATTCTTTTTTGTCGATTTTTACAGTTAAAACCGAAGGATTTTGATTTTCATCAAGAACTCTGAATGACAATTTGTATGGAATATCGTCAGAAGATGAATCTAAAACTACCGCTTCATCATTGACATACACATCTCCTGCACTGTCAACAAGCCCTAATTTTTCAGCAACATCAGAACCTCCGAGATCATAAATCAAAATTTCCTGAGGTACGTCATCAATGTCAACGCTGAATGTGAGATAGCCGTTTTCGATAGATACATCAACATCAACGTTCTTGAATGAACTGTACGAGGTTTCTATTTCGTCTTTGATTCTGTCGCGAATGTCAGCCAAGGTGTCAGTGTCCGCTACTGTGATTCTTACAACAGGATTTGAATTTGCAGCAGATGTTGTATCGCCGAGCTGAATTGTGAATGTTCCGTTGTACGTTCCTGCACCGTCATCTAAAAGTGTATTTTGCGGATCTCTTATATTCGTGAGAGTTCCGAGTATTCCGTTACTGTCAGTCGAAATTTCCATCTTTGACTGAAGAGAGAGAGGGCTATTTGTATCGAACGTGATGAGATTGTTTGTGGTGTCTGCAGTTGCTGTAAAGAGCGCGACTGGATTTTGTTTTGCTGCGAGAGTGTTAATATCATCTGCAAGTGTTGTTATATCCAAATCTTCTTTTGTTTCGTCCCACGCGTTGTTCGAGTGTACGATGCTGTTTGACGCATCCACGCCGTCATCAACTTTCCAGTAACTTTTTTCTGTGGTTTCAAACCAGTCAGACGTAACCGAAATTTGCGTATCGAAAGTATCGCCGACAGAGCCATTTACGTGAACGGTTGTGTCGTTTGCCTTGAACGTCAATCTTCTCTCGGAATCAAGAGTTGCTGTGAAACCCAAAGCCGTACCAACATTAGTGTTAAGGTAATCACGCAGATTTTGCGCTGTGATTGTGTCGCTGGAAAGGACTGTAGATGTCGTAGTGTTGGAAATTTCCCATTTTTTTGTTGTCGCGTCTTTTTTGATCGTTATCGTTGAAGTTTGAGAAGCTCCGCCCGTTGTGTCTGTTGTTGCCGAAAACGTCATAGTGTATGTTTTGTCTTCGGAGTATTTGTCGAAGACCACATCATCGCTTACCGATGTAACATCTTTTCTGAGTCTTGATGTCTGAACTTCGACGGTCTTTGACTTTCTTATGTTCATGTCAAGACTTGCAGCATTCCCGGCACTGTCTGTCGCTGTAAAAGACAATGAATTAACAGTGTCTGAGTTTTCGTTTAAGACAATTCCGTTTTCAAATTTTGAGCTTTGAATTTTGACATAGGGCAAAAGATCTGTGTTATCTCCGCCAGCAATCTTTTTCGCAACAAATTGAGATGTAACGATCTTCTTCGTTTCAAGACAGTAGTCATTTGCACCGCCTATCGTCCATTCTTCGCCGTTCGCAATTCTGTCAACGCTAAGCTGGTACGTTCCTTCAGCACCTGTCGCGAGAGCTTCAGCAACGCTCGGGTTGTCAACAATGTCAAATTCGTTTTCCGCAACCTGAACATCGTAGTAAACCTGATTGTCCCACATGAACGTATGAGCCTTGAGTTCTCTGACGTGAGTTCCCTGTACGAGGACGCGCCCATTTACGGAAAGGAAAAATTCACCTTTAACTCCGTTGCGTTCCAAAGGTTCATTGTATTGAATGTCCATCATCTTGGAGAGTTTGTCAATAATCAAATCTCTCTGGTCGTACAGATCATTTGCGTTCTGATCTAAAGCTTCAGCCGTTGCGATTTCTTTATTAAGAGCCGCGAGATCGTATAACATCTGATTCGCTTCTTCAACAGCCTGCTTGACTTCTAAATTTATGGATTCATTATAGGTATTAAAATTAGATATTAAATTCGTCAGCATTCCGCCGATAGAGTTTGCCGCTTCAACGAGTGCCCTGCGTGCGCTTGTGTCTTCGGGAGAACGCTGTAAAGTCTGCATATTCGTAAAAAAATCGTCCATAGCAGAACGCAACCCCGTTGAATTTGGCTCGGCTATATAATTTTGAATAGAATCATAGAGATCGTTAATTTTTTCCCAGTATCCCAAGGTCGCTTGACTGTCTCTGAACTGAAAATCTAAAAATTCATCTCTTATTCGCTCTATTGTGCTGGCATACATGCCCTGCCCGAGCTGTCCGACATGTTCAATATTTTCGGGCGTTACGGTAGAAAATATTACACGCTGGCGTGAATAGCCCTCAGTGTTCATATTTGAAATATTATGTCCGACCGTTTGCATTCCGAGTCTGAATGCATTCAGTGCCGATTTACCCATTTCCAAGCCGCCGAAAGTGCTGCTCATTTTACTTTACCCCCTGAAGTCAGCTGAGCCTGATTGCGAAAGAGTATCTCCGTTAATCCGCCGCCATTCTGAAAGCAGCATCGAAGTATATTTTTCGTTCTGGTCAATCAAGCCGCTCAATATCATAATTTCCGATTTCAACAAAAAAACGGACTGCGCCAATTTATCAGCAGCCCTTCTAAATTCTTCGCGTTCGTCATCCTGCATGACTGTAATGAGTGAACTGACTTTTGCCTCACACGAGAGACTTTGTGCCAGTCTTTTTGCAAGTTCAGAACGGATATTTTCATTTTTCTGAACCTCAAATGAAATATCCCTTGTCTCATTCATAAGAGAGTTTACAGCTTCTGTGTCGCGCTCTCTCATTGCATCGCGCTGTTCACGCATTACATCAGTTAAATCATCTATGCAGTCGGCTTCGTCAAGAATTGCGTCAATAAGTTTTTCAACTCCGGCACGCATTTTTTATTTTGAAATTTATTCTGCGGCAACGTCAAGCATTCCCGCGATTATTAATCTTCCTGCGAGTTTGTCGAGCGGAGGATTATACGTTCCATTTTCAATCTGAGTTTTGAAATTTTCCACAACGTCTTCCCTGACATCAGGAATATTTTTCATTTCAGCGTTGACTTTTGCGAGCAAAGTTCCGAAAGAACTGAAATCCGCGTTGTCCGCCTCAGAGGCAAAGCCGCCGCTGTAAGAAATATTCCTTTTTGATTTTTTACTGTTCAGGGCGTCAACATTATATTGCCCTGATATTCTTCCAATCATTTTTTACGCCCTCCTTTGCAAATTTTTTTTCGTTTTGTAATAAATTTCGGTTTAAAATCTGCATGTCTTTAATGAAATTTATTACTGTAATTTTTCGGAATTGAAATTACCAAAATGACCGTAAAGCCCTCGACTTTAGATGTAGGGACAGGGCAACAGCGTTTACCGAAAAAACTTGGAAAAGTTTTTATCATAACCCGCAGGAAGACCTCCGTTTTTAAGCGGAAGATGAATTGCATTTCATGTATAATAACAAATAGAGAGAGAAAAATATCTGAAAAGGCATTGTCAGATTTGAAGAGTTTTTCGGTTAAAAACAGATTTTTTCGCATCTCAACAAAAATGAATTGTAAACCTGCCTGAGTTTACAATTGGAATTTTTCAAAATTTTTTCGATTTAAAAAAAATTTTTTGCACAACATTTGCCACAACAAAAATATAAAAAAATTTTAGCATTCATAAAATTTTACAAAGAAAAATTTAGGAAGACCTCCGTTTTTAAGCGGAAGATGAATTGCATTTCATGTATAATAACACAAAAGAAGAGAAAAATATCTGAAAAGGCGAAGTCGGATTTGAAGAGTTTTTCGGTTAAAAACAGATTTTTTCGCACCTTAACGAAAATGAATTGTAAACCTGCCTGAGTTTACAATTGGAATTTTTCAAAATTTTTTC
>CAJODX010000019.1 GCA_905233295.1 uncultured Synergistales bacterium
CAAATATTTTCTGCCGCACCACGACAACCTTATCGTCTCTGTTACAGGTACAGAGATACCGGTCATTGGCGATAGCCTGGATCTCGTCATAGAGTGGCATAGTCACGACACGACCATCAGGACTCATGAGTCCATATCGACCATCACCTGCCTCATAAGCTCGGAGATACGCTGTAGCCATTGGGTGCCAGAATTCGCTCTTGACGGTTTCAGATATATTTACATCGTTATAATTTCGTTTATGTGGCTCGTTACAACAGTGTTTTCGCGTGAATATTTCCGTGGACACCGCAACAGAAACAGATATTATCTTTACGTAACTTTAACTCTCAGCTCTATAACGGGCGTTTTCCTGTCAGGCGATTTATACACGACATTTTTATTTTTTGAAATGATGTCGCTTTTTTCCTACATTATGGTCGTTCAGGAAGAAAATCCCGAAGCTCAGAGAGCCGCTCAGACTTATCTGTATATAGCTATCATTGGCGGGCTTGTAACTCTCACTGGATTAATTTTATTTTATGCACGTGTCGGAACGCTAGACATAGCTGAACTTGGAAAATTAAATTTTTCCGATAAAACATCGCTTTACGTTCCGGGATTTTTAATTTTTGCCGGTTTTGCAGCGAAAGCCGCGATTTTCCCGTCTCATATATGGCTGCCGACTGCTCACACTGCAGCACCTGCACCGTCCAGCGCACTGTTATCGGGTCTTTTAACAAAGTCCGGACTTTACGGCGTTATAGTCCTGACCGCCGGACCTTTTCTCCACGATTCATACTGGGGATTCATTTTAATCGTTCTCGCGGTCATTACAATGGTTCTCGGTGCAGTTCTCGCTGTTTTTTCCGTGAACATAAAAAGGACTCTCGCGTGTTCGTCAATGTCTCAGCTCGGATTTATATTAACAGGTATAGCAATGCAGTGTTTTCTCGGTGCTGACAATGATCTTGCAGTACGCGGAACGATTTTATATATGGTCGGACATTCGCTGATAAAATTAATTTTGTTTTTGTGCGCCGGTGTTGTTCACATGAACACGCATAAATTAAATCTCAATGACATAAAAGGTTTCGGGCGCGGCAAAAAGATTTTTATGTTTGCTTTCCTGATGGGCGGACTTGGTCTTATGGGTGTACCTCTGCTGAACGGATATTTAGGCAAAACTTTGATACATGAAAGTATTGTTGAGCATATTCACGTTCTGAACAGTGCCGGAACGCTTGGCTTTATGAGCGTATCAGGTGAAAAATTAATGTTTGAAATTTTTGAATGGCTTTTTTTAATTTCAGGCGGCTTGACGACAGCGTATGTCATAAAATTATTTATCGCGCTGTTCGTTGCAAGTCCCAACCCGGAAATGCACCAGAAAGAAATTTATATTGGAAAATTCAACGCGTTTATGCTGGCTCTTTCGGCTTTAATTCTTCCCGTAATAGGCTTTTTCCCCAACAAATTCGGAGATCCTGTCGGATTTTTCGGCGCGGCGTTTATGAACGGTCCCGAACATCATCACGCAGTGAATTATTTTTCATTCGACAATCTTGAAGGCGCGGCAATTTCAATTATCATAGGCATTTGCGTTTATATATTTTTCGTGCAGAAATTTCTGATAAAAGACGAAGAATATTTAGATCTCTGGCCGGAAAAATTAAACATCGAAAATTTAATCTTCCGTCCTGTAATATGCGTGATATTGCCTTTTATCGGCGCATTGTCCGCACGCCTCGTAGATTTAATAACAGCCGAACCTGTAACGCTGATGCTCTCGAACATGTCAAAAATAAAATTCATAAGACCGCCCGAAGATTTAGGCTTCGGATTTTATCAGGATAACGGGAAAGCTGAAACGCCCGGAAATCTTTTGCCTTCAAGTCTGGCTTACGGTCTGATGATGTTTGCGGTTGGACTTCTGTTTGTCATTGCGTTTTTAATGTCGTGAACAGACGGGAGAATTTTCGCAATATTATGTTAAAATTTTCAGGAAAAATAAATTTTTTTAATTTTTTGATGATGAAAGGATTTGAAATTTCATTATGCCAAAACTCAGCGACAGAGTAGGCACTTTCACAGACTCCGTCATACGCCGCATGACAAGAATCTGCAACAAATACGGCGCCATCAATCTTTCTCAGGGCTTCCCCGACTGGGAACCTCCGAAAGAAATGTTAGACTCTCTTGCAAAAACAGCGTACACAGGACCGCACCAGTATGCCATAACATTCGGAGCAAAAAATTTAAGAGATGCAATATGCGCCAAACAGAGCAAAGCTATCGGACGTGAAATCGATCCCGAAAAAGAAATCGTTATCACCTGCGGTAGCACAGAGTCAATGATGTGCGCAATGATGACAATCTGCAATCCGGGCGATAAAGTCATGGTATTCTCCCCGTTCTACGAAAACTACGGCGCGGACGCGATTCTGTCGGGAGCTTCACCGATTTATATTCCTTTAGTGCCGCCGACCTACGACTATGACATTAAATTAATCGAACAGGGCTTCAAAGACGGTGCAAAAGCAATCGTTATCTGCAACCCTTCAAACCCTTGCGGAAAAGTTTTCAAAAAAGAAGAACTCCTCGAAATCTGCAATCTTGCCGTAAAATATGACGCTTTCGTTGTAACTGACGAAGTTTACGAACACATCGTATTTGATCCTTACAAACACGTTTACGCTTCGGGGCTTCCGGGAATGTTCGATCATGTCATCACCTGCAACTCACTTTCAAAGACGTATTCAATAACAGGCTGGCGTTTGGGATATTTAATCGGACCTGAAAACGTTGTTGAGGGCGCAAGAAAAGTTCACGACTTTCTGACAGTCGGTGCAGCAGCGCCTTTGCAGGAAGCCGCGGTAAAAGCCTTTTTGCTTCCTGATGAATATTATGCAGAACTCAAAGAAAAATATACCCGCAAACGCAACAGATTCCTTGAGGGACTTGATGAAGCCGGTTTCAAACACAACACGCCTCAAGGTTCTTATTTCGTTATGGTTGACATTTCAAACTTCCTTGCGCTTGACCAGTTCAAAGGCTGGAGCGACCTTGAATTTTGTGAATGGGTCATCAAAAACATCGGCGTTGCGGCTGTACCGGGTTCAAGTTTCTTCAGAGAGCCGATTAACAACTTAATCAGATTCCATTTTGCCCGCTCCGATGAAGTCCTTGAGGAAGTAATCCGAAGACTCAAGAAAATGGCTGAACTCGTAAAATAAAATTTTATTATGAGCATTTTAATTGCAATGAGCGGCGGCGTTGACAGCAGCGTCTCCGCTTTTTTAATGACGCGGAAATATAAAATCTGCAAAGGCGCAACGATGCTTTTATTTTTGAACGAATCGCTCGGAATTTCATCAAAATATCCGTGCTGTTCGCGCGAAAATATTATTGACGCAAAAAAAATCTGCGAAAATTTAGGCATTGAACACGAAATTTTAAATTTTATGCAGGATTTTGAAGAACTTGTCATAAAAAAATTCGTGAACGTTTATGAAAACGGCGGAACTCCAAATCCATGCATCGACTGCAACAAATTTCTGAAATTCGGATTAATGCTGAAACATGCGGACGAAAATAATTTTGAAAAAATCGCAACAGGACATTACGCGAAAATCCAAAAAGATTCGTCCGGAAGATTTTTGCTGTTCAAAGCCGAAGATTTGTCGCGAGACCAGAGTTACGTCTTATATATGATGACGCAGGAGCAGCTTGCGCGCACTGAATTTCCTTTAGGCTCAATGAAAAAATCCGAAGTCCGTGAACTTGCCGCCGAATTAAATTTTGTCAACGCACGCAAACACGATTCACAGGATATTTGCTTTATCCCTGACGGAGATTACGGAAATTTCATCGAAAGTTTCACGGGCAAAAAATATCCGCCGGGAAATTTTGTAGATTCGTCAGGAAAAATTTTAGGCGTTCATAAAGGAATAATCCATTACACAGCCGGACAGAGACGCGGCTTGGGTGTTGCGGCGAAATCGCGGCTTTACGTTTCAAAGATTGACAATAAATCAAACAGCATAACTTTATCTTTTGAAGATGAAGCAAATTTATATTGCAGAAATTTGAAAGTCAAAGAAGCAAATTTAATTGCATTTGACAAACTCCCGGAAAATTTTCACGCAAAAGTTAAACTCCGCTACCGTCAAAAAGAAATTCCTGCGGTAATAAATCAGACTGGCGAAAAAGAATTTTTAATCGAGTTCAGCGAACCTCAAAAAACTCCGGCAAAAGGTCAGGCAGCTGTGATATATGACGGCGATGCAGTGGTCGGCGGAGGAACGATTTTTTAATGCTGAATGAAAAAATTTGTTTGCCGAAAATAACTTTTAACTTGACCGCGAAAAATTTTGCTTATATAATTCACCGCGAAAAGTAATCTTGAATAAGTTTGATAAATATAATTTTTATTTACATGGAAAGGGAATGGAAATTTTGTTGAAAGCACAAAAGGTCTTCGCTAAATTTGCGTTGCTGGCGTTGATCCTGTCAACTTTTATTTTTATTTTCGCGGAGGGTTCTGAGGCTGCAAAAAAGAAAAAACATTATGATGACTGGTGTGCAGTCGCAGCTGATATGGCACTCGAATTTAACGCGGCTATTGATGATGTTATCAGCGACAAATTCAAAGATGCTTATAATCACGTTAATGACGCGTATTTCAAATATTATGAGGTTCAAGGCGTTGAACGCACCGTTATGTACGCGATTTCAGCGGCGCGTGTCAATCATATTGAAGCGCAGTTTAGAGACATCAAACATGTTTTGCTCGGCAATCAGGAAAAAGAAAAAAATTCTTTGCTTCAGCAAATTGAAGATTTGAAAATAAAAGTTTACAAAGATTCAATGGTTCTCGACGGCAAAGCCGATGCAAGCGACCCTGACAGCGTTGGTCAGGCAATTTACGCCGAAACAAAAGTTCCGAAACCTGCATTAGCCGCAAGTATTCCCGAACAAACAAAAGAAATTCCCGCTCAGCCTGCGGAGGTTTCTGAGAAAAAAGCTCCTGTCAACCGCGACTGGCTCACCTTTGTAACAGCGTTCGGTCTTTTAGTCCGCGAAGGTCTTGAAGCGATTCTGGTAATCGTCGCAATCGTTGCGTACCTGATAAAAACAGGAAACAAAAACATGCTGAAGGGCGTTTATCTTGGCTCTTTCGCGGCAATCATAGCGAGCGTTATTTTAGCTTGGGCTCTTGAAGCTTTAATGGGTGAACAGAGCGGTGTCGCACGTGAGCTTCTCGAAGGCTGGACGATGTTCCTTGCTGTTGCTGTTTTATTTTACGTCAGCAACTGGATGCTTTCGAAGGCAGACACGATAGCGTGGGAAAATTACATCAGCGGAAAAGTTCAGCAGTCTATTGATTCAAAAAGCCAGTGGACTTTGATTTTTGCGGCGTTCATTGCGGTAATGCGTGAAGGCGCGGAATTAATTTTGTTTTACTCGGCTGCGTTCACGGGCGGTATGAGCAATCCGGCTTACATTGCTTACGGCATAGGCGCGGGCATTCTCGTTCTCGTTGCTGTGTGGGTAGCGTTCAGATATTTCAGCGTCAGGCTTCCTTTGAAAGCTTTCTTTATGTTCACGAGCATTTTGCTTTTCTTGATGTGCATTTCGTTTATGGGCAAGGGCGTTGTTGAACTCACTGAAGCCGATGTTATCACAGGTCGCACAGTAATACCGGCGATGAACGGATTTTCAATCGAAATTTTGAGCATCTACGACAGAGCAGAGACTCTTATTCCTCAGATAATGCTCGTAATCGCGGCATTATGGATAATGATTCCGCACATGTTCGGCAAAAAGAAAAAGGTATAAAACTGCCCCGCTCGAACAGGGCATTTTATAAAAAAACAATTAAAATTTTTCAGGAGGTATTTTACTATGAAAAAGCTGGTTTTGACAGCATTAATTCTTGCATTGGCTGCAGGCACGGCTTTTGCAGTTGCAGCACCCGTTTCAATGAAACCCGGCGAAGCTGGATTTGAGGAGATTCCAATCGGCGAAACACAGGTCGGACCCTACAACGTTGCGGCTGTTTATTTCCAGCCTGTCGATATGTATCCGACAGGCAAAGGCGTTTCACGTGAAGAAGCCGACATGCACCTTGAGGCTGACATTCATCTCAAACCCGAAGCAGCAGTCGCTTACGGTTTCGGCAACGGCGAAGACATTTGGCCTGCATACCTCACGGTCAAATACGAAATTGCCAAGATTGACGGCAAAGTTGTAATGGACGGTTCATTCATGCCCATGAACGCTGATGACGGTCCTCACTACGGCGCGAACATCAAAAAGGGTCTTCCTGTAGGTCCGTACAAACTCCGTTTCATCATTGAGCCACCCACTGACTATTTGCTTCACACTGACGACGAAACAGGCGTTCCTGCAAAAGAAGACGCGAAAAATTTCTTCCAGACTCACACAGTAGAGTTTGATTGGAATTACACCGGCGAACAGCTTCAGAACGACTAAATTTTCAGGTTAAAAAGCTTAGGAGTGAGGATAAAAAATCCTTGCTCCTGATTTTTGTTGCAGGGAGGAATGAAAAATTTTAAAATATCTTGTTGCCGTAACGGATCATCTTGCGGAGTTCGCATTAGTGCTGGGAATAATTTTTAGTTTTTCGCATTCATTTGAATCACACAAAATAAAAAAAACGGCATTTGTATTTTCTCTTTTAGGAATCGCGGCAGGTTTGGTGATTTTAGGTATTCGTGTTTATGATCCGAAGGGCACGAATCTGTTTTTGATTGCATTGAACAGGAAACTCGCTGTATCTGTTGCGTGTATTGCTTTGACTTCGCTTGTTTTCACATTGCTTTCAGGACTTTTCGGAAATAAATTTTTAAGATATACAAATTTGTTATTGTTTGGAATTTTAATTTTTATTTCGTTTTCATATCTTTTGCCTCCAGTCCTGCAATATACACGCGAATTTATATATTTTGGTGAGGCTGGCATCAGTACGAATGCAATGCTGAGAGCTTTGGGCTTCACGCTTGGAATTGCTGAATGTTTGTTCTTGTCTTTATGTTCATACGAAGTTCACAAATCTCTGCGCAATAACAAAGAAAAATATTTGTTTTTATTTGCGTCTGTTTTTATTTTTGCGCTTGAATACTGTGCTGCTGCTGTAACGGCATTACAGAGACTGAAAATTTTAAGGACTTCTGATTCGCTTTTCAACATTTCTGTTTTTGACGTTATGATATGGCGCGGAGCTAACCCGAACGCGTTTTTATATGCTCAGCTTGCGTTGGCTTTGGTAATGCTTGGATTTGTAATAAAAACTCACATGAAACCTTGGGGAGAGTTCGCTAACCGAGCCTTGTTGCGGAAAGAGAAGGCAAGACTCAGAGACAGCAGACGCTGGTCATGGAGTTTGAGTGTTTTTGGTTTAATTGCAGTTTTTATTGTTGTAATTTTGCATTACTACGATACAAAGCCGCCGGTTGAAGTTCAGCCCGAGCCTTATGAAATCGCTGACGGAGTAATTTCAATAAATCTTGAAAAAGTTTCGGACGGACATTTACACAAATTTTCGTATGTTACGGCAAATAAATTTGATGTTAGATTTTTAGTCGTTAAAAAACCTGTCGGAACGTCTTACGGTGTCGGGCTTGACTGCTGTGAGATATGCGGACCTGCTGGATACTATGAACGCGGAAATGATGAAGTTGTATGTAAACGCTGTGATGTTGTAATGAACAAAAATACAATAGGTTTTAAAGGCGGCTGTAATCCAATTCCATTTGAATATGAAATAAAAGACGGAAAAATTTTTATTGATACAAAAGAACTGGAACAGCATGGAACAAGATTTAGATGAAATCAGGAAGGAGGGTTTATAAAAATTGTTTTGGCGAATGATATTCAAGACTTTGGTGCGTCAGAAAAGTAAAATGCTGATGATAGCTTTCACCGTGATTTTAGGTGTGTCGCTGTCAACCGCAATGATGAACGTAATGCTTGGTGTCGGTGATAAAGTCAACAGGGAACTTAAAGTTTACGGTGCAAATATCACAGTCAGACACAAAGACGCAGCGTTGATGAGCGATCTTTACGGCTTGACTGAAGGCTTAGGAGTCAATGACAAATTTTTGTATGAAGAGGATATTTTCAAATTAAAAACGATATTTTGGGGCTTTAATATTTTAGATTTTGTGCCAATGCTTGACGGTAAGGCTGTTTTAAGCGTAAAAGGACGTGCAGGCGTTATTGGTGAAGTTTCTCTTTTTGGTACGTGGACAGAAAAGCACGCGATTCTTTCCACAGGTGAAGAACTCGCTACGGGACTGAAAACTCTTCGCACATGGTGGGAAGTCGAAGGCGAATGGCTTGATGAAGATGAAAATAATTCAGTGATGCTCGGCAAAAATTTAGCATTAAAAAATAAAATTCATGTTGGTGATGCCGTAACTCTTACTAATAACGGAGTTGTAAAAAATTTTATTGTAAAAGGCATTTTTAATGACGGCGGCACTGATGACGAAAAGATTTTAATGAATCTTTCGGCTGTGCAGGAACTGATGAATCTTAACGGAAAAATATCAAGCATAGAAGTTTCAGCTTTGACCACTCCGGACAACGATTTAGCACGAAAAGCAGCGCAAGATCCCAAAAGTTTATCTCCTGATGAATATGAAACATGGTATTGCACTGCATATGTCAGCGCGATATGTCATCAGATTCAGGAAGTCATAAGGGACGGCGTTGCAAAACCTGTGCGTCAGGTTGCAGAGTCCGAAGGTACAATCTTAAATAAAACAACGCTGTTAATGATTTTAATTACAATTTTAAGTTCAATAGGTTCGGCACTTGCAATTTCAAATTTAATCACGGCGAGCGTAATTGAACGAAGTCAGGAACTCGGATTACTAAAAGCTCTAGGAGCATACAACTGGCAGATTGCACTGCTTGTATTAATTGAAGTAATGCTTACGGGACTTTTCGGCGGTATTTTGGGATATTTTCTTGGCATCGGTTTTGCTCAAATCATTGGACAGACCGTTTTCGGATCTTACATTGAAATTGCAAGAATGGTAATTTTGATTGTAGCTGTGATTTTGTTTTTTGTAACATTGCTCGGAAGCGTTCCGGCAATTCGTTATCTAATGGCTCTGAAGCCTACGGAGGTTCTGCATGGAAAATAATACAAAAAAATTGCGGCATGGCAGCAGAAAAGCTTTTTATCTGAAAATGGTATCAGGTTCTCTGATTCGCCGTGCCTCAAGATTGATCATTGCTGTGCTTGCTATTGCAATCGGCGCGACGATTTTATCAGGGCTTGTTGCAATTTACTATGACATTCCGGAGCAGTTAGGGCGTGAATTTAGGTCTTACGGCGCAAATTTAATCGTTCTTCCTCGCGGTGAAGCAAAAATAACCCGCGAAATTTTAAAATCGCTGGAAAATTTAATCGGTGCAAATAAAATTGTAGGCATGGCTCCATACCGCTATCAGACTGTAAAAATCAATGAACAGCCTTATATTGTCGCTGGTACTGATTTAGCTCAGGCGCAAAAAAACAGCCCTTTTTGGTATATAAAAGGCGAATGGGGAGATTTAACTGACGTTGATTCAGTAATGATAGGAAACGAAATAGCGGAGACATTAAATTTGAAACTCGGCGATGTTTTTATGATTCAGGGCGTTAAATACGGTGAACAGGCTGAAGCGTCGGGACAAAACCTTTCGGCAGCCGAAAACCAAAAGCGCGACACAGCACGCCAGAATTTTCACAAAAATTTAAAGGTTCGCGGTATTGTATCAACAGGAGGAGCTGAAGAAGGCTTTATTTTTGTAGATATTGACATGCTTGACGATTTAATCGGCGATATTTTCAGAGCTGATGTTATCGAATGCAGTATCGTTGCAGATGCTAATGAACTTGCAAATATTTCATCAAAAATCGAAAAAGATATTCCAGAGTTACAGCCGCGTGCTGTGCGACGTTTAACGCAGTCGCAGGATATTGTATTGGGAAAATTACAAGCTTTAGTCCTGCTCGTTACTGTTGTTGTATTGATAATCACGATGATTTCAGTTTATACAACTATGATGGCAATGGTTGCTGAACGCCGGCGCGAGATTGCATTGAAAAAAGCCTTGGGTGCTGAAAACAGACTTGTAATGAGCGAACTTTTGGGTGAAGGTGTTTTGCTCGGCATTATCGGCGGTGCGCTTGGAGTCTTTCTTGGGTTTGAATTTGCTTTGCGTGTCAGCTTAAACGTTTTCGGGCGCGGAATTAATTTCCAATGGCTCTTGATACCGGTTACAATAGCAGTGTTTGTTGTAATAACAGTCGCGGCATCTATAATACCTGTGCGGAAGGTCATGGATATTCATCCTGCGATAGTTTTGAAAGGAGAATAAAAATACAAAATGGCGGAAAAAATTCTTGAGCTTAAAAACGTATCAAAAATTTACGGTTCGTTAAAAGCTCTCGCGGACATAAATTTAAGCGTAAACGCCGGAGACTGGCTCTCGATTATGGGACCTTCAGGTTCCGGCAAAACTACAATGATAAATATCATCGGCTGTATGGACACACCCTCGCTCGGCAACGTAATATTGGACAATGTTGACATCAGCAGGGAAAACGCCGCGAGCCTGACACGCATCAGGCGCGATAAAATCGGATTAATTTTTCAGCAGTTTCATTTGATAAGCTATCTCACAGCGGTTGAAAACGTAATGGTAGCGCAATATTACCACAGTATGCCTGATGAAGATGAAGCTATGGAGGCACTTGAAAAAGTCGGATTGAAAGATCGTGCGCATCATCTTCCGGCACAGCTGTCAGGCGGTGAACAGCAAAGAGTCTGCATAGCCCGCGCTTTGATTAACTCTCCGCAGATTTTGCTTGGTGATGAACCTACGGGAAATCTTGACGAAGAAAACGAAAGAATAGTTGTTGACATATTCAGACGTTTGCATGATGAAGGCGTTACGATCATTATCGTTACTCACGACCCTGAAGTCGGTGATGTCGCTCAGCGGAAAATAATTCTCGAACACGGCAAAATCATTGATGACATTGATCAGTCTGCGACATTCGGCGAGGCTTTGAAGCTGAAAGGAAAGTAAATTTTGGATTAATTTTGACAGCAGAATCATATTTTGGGCTACGTGAATATCCCTGTTGTTTTTAGAACATTCAAAAACTCTGTCTGAAAGTGTAATTTCTTTATTTATTTTTCTGCACTTCGGACAGTTTTTTGTTGTTGCAGCATTTTTCGGCAAAACGACAACTCTTTTATTTTTTTTTAATTTTGTTTTCACATTTGCAGAGTTTTTCGAGTAAAAATAGAATTTTTTAGCATCTCAACGAAAATGAATTGTAAATCTGCCTGAGTTTACAATCGAATTTTTTCAAAATTTTTTCGATTATACAGGGGAAAAAATTTTTAGCATTCATAAAATTTCACGAAAAAAATTTTTCGATAACGTTACAATTTTTTCTTTCGTCCGTTATTTTTAATTAATTGTGTGTGTTATTATACATGAACGCAATTCATCTCTCGCTTAAAGGCTTAAAGAAGGAAGCCTTCTTGCGAGTTTTGAAAAAGGAAAAATTTCTGAGGTGAAAAAATTTTATGATTACAGCGAGAATTGAAGACTATCTCGAAGAATTATTTTTGCTTGAGAGTACCGGCAGCAGCGTTACCGTTACAGAACTCGCCGAACGTTTGAAAATCACCAAAGGCACTGTTACCGCGACAGTTCAGAAACTCGTTGAACTTGAACTGGTCAAACATGAACGCTACGGACATCTTCATCTTACTGAAGCAGGACGCAGAAAAGGCATGATCGTTTTCAGACGGCACGAAGGTTTCAGAGCTTTCTTTCACGAGCTTTTAGGGCTTGACCGCGAAAAATCTTCGGAGATGGCGTGTTCAATGGAACATTATGTTGATAACACTACCGAAGAGAGATTATACGCTTTGCTGGAATATTTCAGAAAATCCCGCGCCGAACATCAGCCTTGGGTCGATGAGGCTTTTCTTGCCATCGAAAAACCTGTTTTGCTAGTGCCTGTGCCGCTCACCCTCTG
>CAJODX010000020.1 GCA_905233295.1 uncultured Synergistales bacterium
TGCGCTGTGCGAATGTCCAAAATAAAAATCCTGCGCTTTTTTGCAACTCTGTATATTGTAATTTTAAGAGGTTCTCCTGTGCTAATGCTTTTGATGCTGATGTATTACGGAGTTTTTGCGCGGTCAAGCCTTGAAGCGGTTACGATAGCTGTTGTAACTTTTTCTCTGAACATAGCGGCTCACATCGCAGAACTCTTAAGAGCCTCTATCGGCGCGACAGATCATGGACAGGTTGAAGCTGCACGAACTCTGGGTTTTTCAGCATGGCAGAGTTTTTATTTAATCACACTTCCGCAGGTTATAAAAATATCAAAGCCTGTATATCAGTCAACTATTGTAAATTTAATTCAATGGACCAGTGTTGTAGGTTACGTCTCTATAACTGATTTAACGCGTGTTATCAATAACATTGCATCGCGCACAATGCAGCCTATGATAACAATAAGCATTGGAATGTTAATCTATCTTGCTCTCGCGTATATTGTTCACGGAATATTTGCATTAACCGATGTTTTACAGGCTCGAAAGGAGGCAGTGCGATGAGTCTCATTGAAGTTAAAAATCTTTGCAAATCTTTTGGCAGTTTACAGGTTTTGGATAACGTGAATTTAAGCGTTGAAGAGGGCGAAAGAATTGCGATTATAGGCGGCTCAGGCTGCGGCAAGAGCGTTTTCCTGCGTTCGCTTGAACTTCTCGAAACTCCGGATAAAGGGCAGATATTCATTGACGGTGAAGATATAACTGCAAAACACGCTGATGTAAACATGATACGGCGTAAAATGGGAATGGTTTACCAAAAATTTTATCTGTTTTCACACTTGAACGTTCTTGAAAATTTGTGCCTTGCTCCCGTAAAACTTTTGGGTATGTCCCGCGATGATGCGGAAACTTTAGCGGCTGAATGGCTTGCCAGAGTAGGTTTATCATCAAAAATTCACACAATGCCTGCAAATTTATCCGGCGGTCAGCAGCAGAGAATTGCAATCTGCCGTTCTTTGATGATGAAGCCGAAAGTTTTGTTGTTCGATGAGCCTACGAGCGCATTAGATCCCACGATGGTCGGTGAAGTCCTTGCAATGATCCGAATGTTGGCGAAACAAAATTTAACAATGCTCATTGTAACGCATGAGATGAATTTTGCGCGTGAAGTTGCCAGCCGGGTTTTATTCTTTGCTGACAAGGGAATTTATGAACAGGGTACACCAGAAAAAATTTTTGATTCACCTGAAAAAGAAAAGACCGTTGCATTCATTCGTAAATTAAAATATTTCGGATATGAAATTAAATCGCGCGATTTTGACTTGCTCGAAATGCAGGGCGGCATTCATTTATTCACTGAAAAATACGGAATAAGCCGCACACTTGCATACAGGCTTGAACTTTGCAGCGAAGAGCTTGTATATGAGATGCTGTCGGGATGTTACAATAAAACACAAAACAATGTGAACATCTCGCTTGAAATTTCATATTCCGAAGCAGATTCTTCAATTATGCTGACTTTGACAAGTGCCGGAAAAAAATTCAATCCGTTTGACACCGCAAAAGTTTTGGACTTAGAAGATGATGATAACGTTCATTTAGGCGTGGCTATTTTGAAAAAAGTAGCTAAAAACGGTATCAATTACGAATTTTCAAACGGTCTTAACAAGATACAAATCACGCTTTAGACTTTTTGCATATTACATAGCGGAACGGATGCTTTCTAATATCATAGTTAAATGATTGACATAAAAAATTTAAATCTTTCTTTCGGCGAAAAAATTATTTTCAAAAACCTGAATCTCCGCATCAATGATAACGCGAGAATCGGCATTGTAGGCGCAAACGGTGCAGGCAAAACAACTCTGCTCCGTGTCTTGACAGGTGCTGCTGAAGCTGACGGCGGCGTTATTGAACGTTCAAAAAATCTCACTGTCGGCTATCTTCCTCAGGATTTAATTGAGCTTGAACCCGTTCCGCTGATGCAATATCTAAAAGACAGCGCGGGAATTTCAAAAATTGAAGAAAAACTTCGCGGCATTGAAGAAAAATTATCGTCAACCCAAGAAAATCAAAATGATCTTCTGAACGAGCATTCCCGGCTCGAACGGCGTTTTGAAAATTCAGGCGGCTTTGCTTTCGAGGCAATGGCAATGAAAATTCTTCACGGTCTCGGCTTCAGACAAAACGATGAAAATAAAAACTGCCGCGATTTTTCCGGCGGATGGAAAATGAGAATCACAATGGCTGCGCTATTGCTTTCATCGCCTGATGTTCTGTTGCTTGACGAGCCAACAAATCATCTTGACACTGAAAGCATGGAATGGCTTGAAGGCTGGCTGAGAACTCACAAAGGCGCAGTTGCGGCTGTGTCGCACGACCGGAGATTTCTGGAAAATGTTGCTGAAAATATCGCTGAACTCGAACGCGGAGTCATTAAATTATATCCTTGCGGTTATGATGAATATCTTGAACTCCGTGAACAGAACAAAGAATTGCTGGAAAAAGCCTACGCGCAGCAACAGAATAAAATTCAGAAAATCGAATCTTTCATAACGCGTTTCAGATATAAGGCAACGAAAGCCGCTCAGGTTCAAAGCCGAATCAAACAGCTTGAAAAAATCGAACGAATCGAAATTGCCGCCGACAGCAAAACAGTGAAAATAAAAATTCCGGAAGCTCCTCCCAGCGGCAGAGAAGTTTTGAAAGCTGAAAATCTCACAAAAAATTATGATTCCCTGAAAGTTTTCAGCGACGTAAATTTTTCAATCACACGCGGCGAACGTGTTGCCCTTGTCGGCATCAACGGTGCAGGAAAATCGACACTCTTAAGACTTCTCAGTCTGAACGAACAGCCGACATCAGGAAATGTAAAATTCGGACACAACGTGAAATTTTCTTACTATTCGCAGGAAAGCGCAATGAACATCAACTACGCCAACTCTGTGTGGGAAGAGGCTCGCTCTGTGTCTTCAAAATTAAATGACGTTGAACGCAGAAATCTTCTCGGAGCATTTTTATTTTCGGGCGATGACATTTATAAATCCGCTTCAGTTTTGTCCGGCGGAGAAAAGGCCACGTCTTGCACTTTATAAATTAATGCTTGAGGAAACGAATTTTTTAATTCTTGACGAGCCTACGAATCATCTTGACCATGATACGCGCGAAATCGTTGAACGCGCATTGTTAAAATATCAGGGAACTTTGCTGATAGTATCGCACGACAGACATTTTCTTGACGTTCTTGCCGAAAGAGTTTTAGAAATCCGCGATGGAATTTTGTACGACTATCCCGGAAATTATTCGTGGTTTCTTGAAAAACGCGAAGAAAATCTGAAAATTTCTGAATCTGAAACAGAATCTTCATCTTCGAGCCGCAAAAAAATTTCAAAAGAAAATTCTCAATCTGAAAATACATTTAAAATTAAACAGGAATTAAAAGAAATAAAAAAATCAATTTCACAGTGCGAGAAAAAAATTTCAGATTCAGAATCAAGACTGAGTGAAATTGACGCGGCTCTGTGCAATCCAGACACTTTAAAAAATCCGGCGGAAATAAAAAATTTAATGATTGAACGAAATGAACTCGACAGGAAAATTCAGGATTTATATTCACAGTGGGAAAATTTTTCGCTTAAAAACGAAGAATTAAACGCGAAAATAAAAAAATAAATTAAAAATCCAAAAATCAGGTGCTTTTTTTTACATTTTTCTGTTATCCGTTTAAAACTTTTCAGAATAAAAACGCAAAATTTTCCGATATAAATACAAAAATCTTGTTGGTAATATAAAACACGTGCATAACTGAATTTATCGTGTTATAATATGCTCGTCGCGAGGCAAGAGGGGCTTCGTGATAAAAAAAACTAAAACGATAAATTCAAGAGGAGGAATTTTATTATGGCAGCAAAAGTAAATCATGATGTTTGTGTAGGTTGTGAGTCGTGTGTGGGTGCGTGCCCTGTATCAGCTATCTCAGTTGACGGCGGCAAGGCAAGCGTTGATGCAGGAACTTGCGTAGATTGCGGAAGCTGCGTTTCAACCTGCCCGGTAAGCGCAATTTCACAGTAGAAAATTTTTTTAACTTCAGAATTTTTCACTGGCAGGGTTTATACTGAGCCCTGTCAGTTTTTTTGTGATTTTTTATAATTTTTTTTCAGGAGTTTGAAAACGTGAATTTTTCTTTGCCTCAAAATACACATAAAGGTCAGCGTGAAGCCGTAAACGCTGATGACAAAATCATAACAGTAAGCGCAGGTGCAGGAACAGGAAAAACTTGGGTTTTATCAAACCGTTACGCAAGACTTTTATTGCAAAACGAAACGTTAATGCCCTCAGAAATTTTGACTTTGACTTTCACTGAAGCCGCCGCCGCTGAAATGAAAACTCGAATAATCTCAAAAGTCGAAGAGGAACTCGGCAAAAATAAAAATCCCGATGACGCTGCACGAAAGCAGGAAATTTTAGACGGACTGACAGAAACGTGGATTTCAACTATTCACGCGTTTGCCGGAAGATTGATCCGCGAGTCCGGACTGTCGCTGGACATCGACCCAACAGCAAATGTAATAACGCCGCAGCAGGAGCAGGAATTTTGGGAAAATATCCGCAACGCTGTTGAATTTGCAAATTTAAGAGAACTCGCACGGACTTACGGCGATAAAAATTTAAGAGACAGCGCGGAATTTCTCGACAAAGACGCTTTTATGTCGAACGCCGTCAACAAATGGAAATCGACAAAGCTGAGCGAATTTGCGCGGGACGTTGCCGAACTTCACGCATCGTCAGGCAAAACATGGCATGAAATGTTGGAATGGTCAGAAAACGACTTTTTTGTAAAGAAAAACAGTGAAGCCGAAAATAAAGTTAAAAAAATTCTTGAAGCAGAATGGCTCGATGTCTGGAATTTTTTCAGCGGCACAGACCTTCCGGAAGCTAAAAAGCCAAACGGTCCGGGAGGAAATTTAAACGCATTGTTAAACTGGCAAAAATTAAATTCTCCGAATGACATTGAAGCATTAAAATTTTTTTATGATTCAATCGTGGCTGACCCTGAAAAAAAATTGAGCAACGGACGAGGCGAACCTTTCAAAACGTTCAAAGAGATTAAAGAAATTTCTTTCAGCGACTGGCGCAAGGCGAGACCGAGTTTATTAAAAGAAATTTCGCTGGATTTCGGCAAAGATTTTTCTCAGGAAGAATTATGGATGCGGCGGATTTTATTAAAATTCTGCGCCGTTTCATGGGGAATGTGGGATATGATGAAGCAAAGACGAGGGCTTTTATCTTTCTCGGATATGATCCTTCATGCAAAGAACGCCATAGAAAAAGAATCGGTGAAACACTCTTTCAAACATATTCTTGTCGATGAATTTCAGGATACTGACGGGCTTCAGTTTGAAATGATAACGTCGCTGACGAAAAATCAAGATACAAATTTATTCGCCGTAGGGGACATAAAGCAGTCGATTTACAGATTCAGACATGCTGACCCGTCTTTGTTCAGCGGCACGATAAAAACGGCTGACAGAAAAATAGATTTAGATAAAAGTTTTAGAACAAGAAAATCTCTTTTGGAAAAAATAAATAAAATTTTTTCATCTTTATGGCAAAATTCTGAATTAATCGCTTTCAGAGGTCTTGACGCTTCAGACAGCGCGTTTGAAAGAGACTTCGGAACGATGCCGCCGTTCAAAATTTTTTTAACTCAAAATACGGGCGGTCTTTCTGCTGTACGGAAAAATCTCGCTGAAGAACTCGCGTCAAATATTTCAAAATGGGTCGGCGAAGAACGTACAATCTGGGATAAAAGCGAAAAAATTATCAGACCCGTAAAATTTTCGGACTTTACAATATTGTCGCGGACAAGAACAGTTTTTTCATATCTTGAAGAAGCTCTCGAAAAGTTTGGCATTCCCTCAATAAGAGACAGAAGCGAAGATTTTTTCACACGCGGCGAGATTGGCGATGTCGTGTGTATGCTGAGAGCCGCGGCTGATGCGAACGATTCTTTTTCCGTGATGGGCTGGCTGATGTCTCCGTTTTCGGAAATCCCGGAAAAAGACGCTGTTGAAAAAATTTTTATGAACGCCGGAAAAAAAATAAATTTTCCTGAACTTTTGAAAAAAAATTTTCCCGAGGCATATTCAAGACTTGAATATCTTTCTTTAATCGGAACAAACGAAGGTCCTGCCGGTCTGCTCTCGATATTTAATAAAAACCGGCGGTGGCTGTCGTGTTATCCTGAAAAAGACAGGTTAAGAGTCCTGAGAAATTTCAGGCTTGCTCTTTCAATGTCGAGAGCTTTTCAGCAGTCGGGAACTTCAAGCCTGACAGCCTGTGCTGAATGGCTGACACGTGCGGTCAGACGCGAACTTAAAATCGAAGAGCCCAAATGGCACGATGAAAACGAAAACGCCGTCCATCTTACTGCGGTGCATTCATCAAAAGGTCTTGAATATCCTGTTACCATTATTTTTGACACGCAGAAATCCAAAAAGCCGAACAACAAACCTTTAAGTCCCTCACGCGATTTAGGGATTGTGTTTTCGGATTTTCCCGATGAATTTAACGCTGCTGCAAAACCTTTTGCCGTAAAATGGGAAAATCTTTTATCTGAACAGGGCGAACTCGAAGAAGAGGAACGTTTGTTTTATGTTGCCGCAACACGCGCTCAAGACAGTTTAATTTTTTGCGGAACGCTCTCAAAAGACGGCGAACCTTACAAAAATTCATGGACAGAATTTTTGCTCGACAACGTTGAAGCTGAAGAAAAAAATAAAATTGAATTTGCTGTCGGCACAGACGCTCCTGAAATTCAGAAAAAAATTGAAGCTGACGAAAAAAATTTAACTTCAGTGAATGTGATACGTGCGAAAAATTCTTTGCGGCAATTTTCGGCGAGTGCGTTTTCATTGTTCGAGTGGTGTCCTTTTGCGTGGCGTAGACGTTACAGACAAGGACAGACTCTTTCATGGGAACTCACTGAACGCGAAGATGAGTTTGAAGATTTTACGGGCGGTGCGAATCTCGGAAGCCTTGCACACTGGATTTTATCGCGATGGCTTATGAATGAAAATTTTGAAGCCGAACTCGAATATTTTCTCAACGACCGCGAAATGATTTCAAGACTTCCGGCACATCTGCGAGGGGTTTGGCGCGACAAAAAAAATAAAGCCGCTCTGCGTGAATGGCTTCTGACTTTTGCAGCAAGCGAACCCGGGATTACTCTCAGAACGCGTAAGGACGTGAAACGCGAACACAGATTTATGCTCAGTTTGGGCAATACTGCGTTGGCAGGAGCGATTGATGCGCTTTACGAAAATAATTTAATTGACTATAAGATAACTTCGATAGATAATGCGCCGTCTGGGCTTTACGAATCCCAGCTCGATTTTTACGCGTTTGTCGCTCATACACTGACGGGAAATGACGAAATTAAAACTACAACGGCATTTTTGCGCGAAAATATTTTTGAAGGACATGTCTGCAAAAATTTTGACGAAATAAAATCCAGAATTTTGAATGCCGCTGAAATCTGTGCGTCAGGGGATCTTAAGCCTAAGCGCGAACATTGTGCCGCGTGTCCATTTAAGGGAGGCTGTGCATTTTTTAAGGTTCAGGAAGTGAAAAAATGAAAGAAAATTTTAAGACAGAAAAACACAAAGAGCTTCATCAGGAGCTTCACAGAGAATTTTATTTAACATGCGAAAAATATTATATTTTTGAACTGTTGACAGTAGCTGCCGGCATGATGGGTTTATATACATACAATCTTCGCGGCGGAGTATTCAGCAACGCTCAGACAGGCAATATCGTGAAAATGTCAATGGCGGTCGGAAGCGGCGAATTTGGCGAAGGGCTGTATTATTTAATTCCGTTTGCTGCATATATTCTTGGCACTGTAATATCAGAAATTCTTCCGCAGAAAGTCAGGAAAACTCATTTTATACGTTGGGACACAATGCTCGTCGGAATTGAAATCATCGCGCTTTTTATTTTAGGTTTTGTTCCGCTGTCATTGCCTGAACAGATTGCGCAGATAGTCATAAGTTTTTTGTGTTCAATGCAGTTCAACACATTCAGGCAGGCAGAGGGCGTTCCGATGGCTACAACGTTCATAACGAATCATGTTCGGCAGATAGGCATAAGTCTTGCAAGAATTTTGCGAAAAAATGAGCGTGAACAGGAAATTGAAGCGCGTCAGAAAGCGGAGAAACACGCGAAAATTATTTTTGCATTTTTTTTCGGCGGTGCTGTAATGACGTTTGCGTGCCGTTATTTTGCAGAAAAAAGCATCTGGCTTACGATTATTCCGCTGGCTTTGTGCTTTGCTTTTTTGCTGCGTTCGGATTTAATTTATGAAAAGGCAATGCTGGATCTTACTCCTCATGGTCATTAAAAAATATACAGGAGGATTTTTTATGAAACGTAAAGCTTTCACGCTTGCTGAACTTTTAATTGTAATCGTTGTAATCGGTGTATTGTCCACAATGATGCTGTTTTCAAGCACCAGTTTTCTGAGTTCTTCAAGAGCAACTAAGATTATTGCCGACCTCACGACATTTAAGCGAGCGCTCATTCACTTTTATGTCGATAATCACGATAAAGTTAAAAGAAACAAAAACGGATTATATCTCTTAGACAATGCCGTGTTCGGAGTTCAGACAATGGGCGATTTAATGAAGCAGAAACCGTATCTTGTAACGCGGTACATCGATAATTCACAGAATAAATTCGACAAGGACAATTATTCAGTGAACTCCAAGCCCGGCACGTACAGATTTGAAGACAGCGGTCAGGTAAACAACAGGAAATCGTGGTTTATCGCATACACTCTGACGCCTTCAGAACTCTCTTCTGGTGTCGGTGAAAAACTTGCGAAAAAAGCATCATTTCTCAAACTTTATTCAAGCCAGGGCACTACAGGCAGCAATAAGGAAGGCGTAAACGCAAAAAAGGTTGATATAAAATCATATAATGGCGAAGAAAGGGTCTGGATGAAAGTTCTCGACTTAGAATAGAAAAAATTTCGCGCACTTTTTTGTGATAAAATTCTTGAAGCTTAATTTTCAGAAAAATTTAATTTTTTTATTTTTTTAAATTTTTTTGAAAATTTTCTTGAGGGAGATGCACTAAAGTGATAAAAGAAGCAATCGTAAAAATCGTCAATAAAGGCGACCTTACCTACAACGAAGCCTACACAGTTATGAATGAAATTATGAACGGCGAGACAACACCAACTCAGAATGCCGCGTTTCTCGCCGCTCTTTCAACAAAGAGTGCAAGAGCCGAAACTACTGACGAAATCGCAGGTTGTGCCGCCGCAATGAGAGCACACGCCACAAAAGTCGAAACGAAAACGGAAGTTTTTGAAATCGTCGGAACCGGCGGAGATAACGCAAACAGCTTCAACATTTCTACAACTTCAGCAATAGTTGCCGCAGCAGGCGGTGTCAAAGTCGCAAAACACGGCAACAGAGCAGCCTCTTCACAGTGCGGTACAGCTGACTGTCTCGAAGCGTTGGGCGTAAATATCAATCAAAGCCCTTCAAGATGTGTCGAACTTTTAAACGAGGCTGGAATGTGCTTCTTTTTCGCTCAAAAATATCACACGTCAATGAAATATGTCGGTGCTATCAGAAAAGAACTCGGCTTCAGAACAGTCTTCAATATTCTCGGTCCTCTCACAAATCCTGCTTCGCCTTCAATGCAACTGCTCGGTGTCTATGATGAATATCTCGTTGAACCGCTCGCACAGGTTCTTGTAAATCTTGGAGTAAAACGCGGAATGGTAGTGTTCGGACAGGATAAGCTCGATGAAATTTCAATGAGTTCGCCGACAAAAATCTGCGAAATTCGAGACGGCTGGTTCAAGTCCTATGTCATAACGCCGGAAGATTTCGGTTTCAAAAGATGTTCAAAAGAAGATTTGAAGGGCGGAACTCCGGCTGACAACGCGAAAATCACTTCGGCAATCCTGAAGGGCGAAAAAAATTCAAAAAGAGATGCCGTCCTGATGAACGCGGGAGCTTCTCTTTACATCGCAGGCAAAGCGCAAAGCATGAAAGACGGAATCAAACTTGCCGCTGAGATTATCGACTCCGGCAGAGCTGCAGAGACGCTGAAAAAAATAATCGAAGTCAGCAACAGACCCGAATAATTTTTTTTCAACATGAATATTCTTGAACAACTCGCAGAATACGCCCGCGAACGTGTTGAGCTTGCAAAGAAAAAAATTTCGTTTGATGAAATAAAACAAAAAGCTGAAAATTTTTCATCAAAGACGAACGATTTTGAATTTGAAAAAAAACTCAAACGGAACGGGCTGTCTTTTATATGCGAATGTAAAAAAGCTTCGCCGTCAAAAGGTTTGATTGCTCCTGAATTTCCGTATTTAAAAATTGCAAAAGAATATGAAGATGCCGGAGCGGACTGCATTTCAGTTTTAACTGAGCCGAAATGGTTTCTCGGCAGCAATGAATATCTCCGCGAAATTTCAAATTCTGTTTCAATCCCATGTTTGCGTAAAGATTTTACTGTTGATGAATACATGATATACGAGGCAAAAATTCTCGGCGCGGCGGCGGTGCTTTTAATATGCTCGATTCTGACAGAAAAACAAATCCGCGAATACATTTCAATCTGCGATGAATTAAAAATTTCGGCTCTCGTTGAAGCCCACGATGAAAATGAAATCAAAACGGCTCTGGACGCAGGTGCAAGGATAATCGGAGTAAACAACAGAAATCTCAAAGATTTTTCCGTTGATACAGATAACGCAAAAAAACTCCGCAAATTAATCCCGAGCGATGTTGTTTTTGTGTCCGAGAGCGGCGTGAAAAATCCCGAAGACGTGAAAAAAATTAAAAATATCGGGGCTGACGCGGTTTTAATCGGTGAGGCTTTAATGAGAGCGTCCGATAAAAGAGTAATGCTCGAAAGTTTCAGGCGTGCATAATGGTGAAAATAAAATTTTGCGGACTTTCAAGACTTTGCGATATTGAGTTCGCAAATGAAATAAAACCCGATTACGCAGGATTTGTATTTTTTGAAAAAAGCCGGAGAAATATTTCTTTTGAAAAGGCTGAAGAATTAAAAAAATTTCTCGCTCCCGAAATTAAAACGGTCGGGGTTTTTGTCGATGAAAAAATTGAAAAAATCTTGAGTTTTGCAAAAATTTTAGATTTAATTCAGCTTCACGGCAATGAAAATGAAATTTACACCGAAAAAATAAAAAATTTAACCGACAAGCCCGTCATAAAAGCATTCCAGATAAAAAACGAAAAAGATCTTGAAGTCGCGCTGAGAAGTCCTGCAGATTACATTATGCTGGATTCCGGACAGGGTACGGGAAAAAATTTCGACTGGAAACTCATAAAAAATATTTCACGCCCTTATTTTCTCGCGGGAGGACTTAACGCTGAAAACGTTGCGGACGCTGTAAAAATTTTGAATCCTTTTGCCGTTGACGTAAGCTCGGGAATCGAAACTGACGGCTTCAAAGATAAAATTAAAATGCTGGATTTTGCGAAGGCAGTACGAAAGGAAAATTAAAAAATGACGAACCCTAAAGGACGCTTCGGGATTCACGGCGGTCAATATATAACCGAAACATTAATGAACGCCGTTATAGAACTCGAAGACGCTTATGAACATTATAAAAATGACCCGGAGTTTAATTCTGAACTCACGGAATTATTCAACAATTACGCAGGAAGACCCTCAAGGCTTTATTTTGCGGGACGCATGACAGCGGATTTAGGCGGCGCGAAAATTTATCTGAAACGCGAAGACCTCAACCACACAGGCGCACATAAAATCAATAACGTTTTGGGACAGGCTCTTCTCGCGAAAAAAATGGGAAAGACACGTTTAATCGCTGAGACCGGAGCAGGTCAGCACGGTGTTGCAACGGCTACGGCGGCGGCTTTGATGAATATGCAGTGCGTTGTCTTTATGGGCATTGAAGACACGAAAAGACAGGCTCTCAACGTTTATCGAATGAAACTTCTCGGCGCGGATGTTATTCCTGTTGAAACAGGAACGGGAACTCTTAAAGACGCTGTGTCCGAAGCCATGCGTGAATGGACTTCGAGAATTTCAGACACGCATTACTGTTTAGGCTCAGTGATGGGACCGCACCCTTTTCCAACGATTGTAAGAGATTTTCAGGCTGTAATCTCGCAGGAAATAAAAAAACAGATTTTTGAACTTGAGAAAAAACTTCCCGATGCTGTTATCGCGTGTGTCGGCGGCGGCTCGAACGCAATAGGGAGTTTCTGGCATTTTATTAACGACAAAGATGTGAGATTAATCGGCTGTGAGGCTGCTGGGCGCGGTGTTGATACGTTTGAAACAGCTGCGACAATCGCGACCGGAAGGCTCGGAATTTTTCATGGAATGAAATCTTATTTCTGTCAGGACGAATACGGGCAGATAGCTCCCGTTTACTCAATTTCAGCAGGTCTTGACTATCCGGGCATAGGTCCTGAACATGCGTACCTTCACGATATTGGACGCGCTGAATATGTTCCCGTTACTGACGAAGAAGCCGTGAACGCGTTTGAATATCTGGCAAAGACCGAAGGAATAATCCCGGCTATTGAATCAGCTCACGCCGTGTCTTACGCAATGAAGATCGCGCCTTCAATGGAAAAAGACAAAATCATCGTGATAACAATTTCGGGCAGAGGCGATAAAGACTGCGCGGCTATCGCAAGATACAGAGGTGAAAATATCAATGAGTAACATTCATAAGGCGTTTGAAAACGGCAAAGCTTTCATTCCGTTCATAACATGCGGCGATCCCGACACTGAAACGACTTTAAAATCTGTACGTGCGGCTGTTGAGAACGGCGCGGATTTGATTGAACTCGGCATTCCTTTTTCCGACCCGACAGCTGAAGGTCCTGTGATACAGGGTGCAAACCTGCGTGCGTTGAAAGGCGGCATTACAACGGACAAAGTTTTTTCGCTTGTCGAGGATTTGAGGCGCGATGTAAAAATTCCCATGGTCTTTATGACTTACGCAAATGTTGTTTTCTCATACGGTGCGGAAAAATTTATTTCACGCTGTAAAGAAACTGGTATTGACGGACTCATAATCCCCGATCTTCCTTTTGAGGAAAAAGAAGAATTTTTGCCTTTTTGTCATCAATACGGCGTTGATCTGATTTCGATGATAGCACCGACTTCAGAAAACAGAATCGCAATGATAGCGCGTGAAGCCGAGGGATTTTTATATATAGTCTCAAGTCTCGGCGTAACAGGAACACGAAGCGAAATAAAAACAGATTTGACAAAAATCATTGAATCAGTGCGGAAAAATTCAAAAATTCCATGTGCAGTAGGATTTGGAATTTCAACGCCTGAACAGGCAAAAAAAATGGCTTCGATTTCAGACGGCGCAATCGTAGGCTCTGCGATAATAAAAATTCTTGAAAAATACGGCTCGGACGCATCTGCATACATCGGTGAATATGTGAAAACAATGAAAGATGCTGTAAGAGAAAGTTTGGGCAAGTAAGGCAACTGCTGCTCAGTGAAATTGTTATATAATCTAAAAAAATTTTGAGAGGCAGTGAAATGTTTTGCGAAAAAGAATAATTCTCGCTTTTATTTTTGTTTTTTTAACGGCTGGAATTTCGTTCCCGTTTTCAGATGAATATACCGACGGTGATGTTATCGTAGTGCTGAAAAATAATTCTGATGCTGAATCAGGCGTGTTTTTGTCTTCTGTATCTGTTGCGGAATCTTTCGCTGAAGCTTCCGGAGCGTCAGTAAAAGAAATATATTCAGAGCTTGACGACGGCGGTGAAATTTTTACGCTTCTTCATTCAGACACAATGGACGCTGACGAATTTGCCGAAAAATTAAAAAATAATTCAGATGTTCTGGCTGTCTCGCCGAATTATAAAGTTTACCTTGCCGTTGAAAACCTTCCGAATGAAAGTGCAGGAGCTATGACTCAGGAAGACTGCTGGGGAGTCTATGCCGTAAATGCTCCTGAAGCATGGAGCAGCGGCACCGGCAGCAGCTCTGTATATGTTGCGATGATCGACTCTGGACTTGATTACACGAATCCTGATCTTGTAAATAATTTCAGCGAATCCTATTCGTATTCCAACGCTATGGACACTCGCGGACACGGAACTCACGTAGCAGGAATTATCGGAGCTGAGGGCAACAACGGCAAAGGCATAGCCGGAATAAACTGGAATGTCAGTTTAATCGCGGTCAATTCGTTGCCGACCGGCTCAGGAACAATTGCAGATGTAATAAAAGGCGTGAATTATGTTACGAGCCTCATTAAGAGCGGCGTAAACATAAAAGTCGTGAACATGTCAATAGAAGCCTATGCTGCGCTCGAACCAACATTTGAAAATCTTGTCAGCGATCCTTTCTGGCGTTCATTGAAAGCTTTGGACTCTCTCAACAAAGCCGTTATTGTCGTTGCCGCTGGGAACAGTACAGGTGTCGTAGGTCAGCCTATAGCGGCAAAGAGCGGACGTTATGTTTATCCGGCATCTTTCAAAGGTCTTAATAATATGATTTCCGTTGGCTCATTGAACACGGATATGACGTTATATGCAAGGAGCAACGGCGGAGCTGATGTCGCTGCACCCGGAGTTAATATTTTGAGCACATATCCTCAGTCTATGCAGGGCTATAAAACAGACAACGGCGTTAATCTCCGCAAGATGACAGGAACTTCAATGGCAACACCGTTTGTGTCAGGAGCTGCGGCGCTGCTTGCCTCGATAAATTCAGATCTTACTGCTTATCAGATAAGGACAGCTCTTGTGAATGGATATAATAGTTCGTTATCATCTGTAAATGAAGTTAATGCGAGTTCAGGCGAAAGAGTTTTTGACCTCAGCGAAGCAATAAACTTTTATGAAAACAATCACGATAATTCTTCGGTGATGCCTGCGACACCTGCGACAACGGCTTATGATTCATACGCGCAATACAGTGAGAATGCCGGCTCGTCATATTCTTACGAAGATGAAAATATTAATATTAATGATACGGAAGGCGGCGGCAGTGGCTGTAACGGATTTACGGGCGGAATT
>CAJODX010000021.1 GCA_905233295.1 uncultured Synergistales bacterium
ATTTTGTCGGTCATGCCTTTGCCGTGTGCTGCGTTCTCGCAGTTTATGACAGTGAAATCGAAAGGACCGAAATTTTTTTTAAGTTCAGGAAGAGCAGCCGCAAGAGCCGTTCTCCCTGTGTTCCACGCCACATCGCCGGAAAATAAAATTTTCATTTTTTTATTTTTTATTTTTTTTATTTTGCAAATTCTGTTGCTTTAGTCTCACGGGTTACGTTGATTTTTATCTGTCCCGGGTATTTTAATTCAGCTTCAACGCGTCTTGCAATATCGTAGGCGAGTTTATGGACGCTTCCTTCGTCAGTCTTAGATGAATTTAGAATCACGCGGACTTCACGCCCAGCCTGTATTGCAAATGCACGTGTAACGCCTTCAAAACTCTGCGCTATATTTTCAAGATTTTCGAGGCGTTTTATGTATGCGTCAATGCTTTCACGGCGCGCACCCGGTCTTGACGCGCTGATAGCGTCTGCTACAGCAACGATGACTTCATAAACCGAATGAATTTCAAGATTATCGTGATGACATGCGATGCAGCTCACAATCTCCGGACGTTCGCCAAGTCTTTTTGCAAGATCCGCGCCTATTTCAGCGTGAGGTCCTTCAATCTGTCTGTCAATAGCCTTGCCGATGTCGTGAAGCAATCCTCCGCGTCTGGCTGTTTCTTCGTCAAGTCCGAGTTCAGCGGCAATGATTCCGGCTATCTGTGCGACTTCCATGCTGTGAGCCAGAACATTCTGTCCGTAGCTGAATCTGAATTTTAACTGTCCAAGCGTGCGCATTAATTCGTTATTCATATTTTTGATTCCCATTTCGAGAACAGCGTTTTCGCCTTCGGAAATCATTTCTTCGTCAATATCGCGTGCTGCCTTTTCGATTAAATCTTCGATTCGCGCCGGGTGGATTCGCCCGTCAACTACAAGGCGTTCCATCGCGCGCCGTGCGATTTCTCTGCGGATAGGGTCAAAACTGCTGAGAGTTACGGCTTCGGGTGTATCGTCAATGATTAAGTCAACGCCTGTAAGATTTTCAAAAGTTCTGATGTTTCGTCCTTCGCGTCCGATGATTCTTCCTTTCATTTCTTCTGAGGGCAAAGGCACGACACTGATGCTGCTTTCACCTGCGCTTTCGACTGCACAACGCTGCATTGCTCCGAGAATAATATCGCGGGCTTTTCTGTCAGCTTCACGCTGAGCCTGTTCTTCAAGCTCTTTTAATTTTATTCCCAACATGTGTTTTGCGTCCTGTTCGGTTCTGCTGAGTAAAATTTCCTGAGCCTGCTCTTTTGTCATTTCTGCGATTTCCTGAAGTTTTGATTCCTGCTGCTGAATGGTAGCTTCGAGGGTTGCGCGGCGTTTGTCGAGTTCTTCGTTTTTGTTTCTAAGCTCGTCTTCCTTGCGTGAGATTCTGTCGATTTTCTTATCGAGATTTTCTTCTTTTTGTTCGAGCTTTCGTTCGGTTCGCTGGATTTCGCTGCGGCGTTCCTTGATGTCTTTCTGGGCTTCCTGACGGAGGCGGCTGATTTCTTCACGGGCTTCGGCTGTTTTCTTCTGCTTGATTTTTTCTTCGCGTTCTTCAGCTTCTTTGAGCCTGTTTGTTATCTGTTTGTTCACGCCGTTAAGGCGCGAATTGTCCCAAAATTTCAAAGCCGTACCGCCGATACCGACACCGACAATGAAAAATACTAATGCCAAAACAAACTGCATAATGAATTTTTATCCTTTCTATGATGCTGCTAAAATTATGAAATTTATGTTCCCAAACGAAGGGGTGCTGAAAAATTTTTTAATATTCATTCTGAAATTTTACAGTCTTTGTAATTCTACATTTTTGCCGAAACTTTAACAAGCAAAAAAAATTAAAAAAATTTCCGTTCCGTCATTCACTTTCTGTTATAATTCACCAAAAACATTCTTTAATCTTAAGTTGCGAAAAGTTTTTGCGAAGGGAGAATTTTTTTATGGCATTGGATTTTATGGATTTACTTGGCTCTATGGTACAGGGTACGATGTCATCATCACCTGTTGTAAGTTCAAGAATGTCAAACGCCGGCAGCGGCATTCAGGATATTTTAAGCTCGCTGATGGGTGCAGGACAGACAGTAACACAGAAAGTCGGAGGCGATAACCTCGCGGCAGGAGGTTTAGGCGCGTTGCTCGGAACTCTGCTCGGCGGCTCGAAAAGCACAACGACCAACGCTCTCGGCGGCAGTATGATGGGACTGCTCGGAATGATGGCTTACAAGGCTCTGCGAAATTCATCAGGCTCAACGACAATGACTCAGACAACGACATATACACAGCCGACACCGCAACAGCAGGCAAGCGACGCTGAAATTATTCTTACCGCCATGATCGACGCTGCAAAATCAGACGGTCAAGTCGATGCAAACGAAATCAATAAAATTATGGCAAATCTTCAATCATCAGGCGCAGGTCAGGAAGGTGTCAACTACGTAATCAAAAAACTTCAGGGACCAATGGAAACCGCAAAAATCGTTGCGGCTGTGAAAGGAAGACCCGAACTTGCAGCGCAGGTTTATTCAGCTTCATTGATGGCTATCGACGTTGATACTGACGCTGAGAAAAAATATCTTGCAAAACTCGCCGGAGCTATGGGGCTGAATCAGAACGTAATCAACAATATTGAACATCTTACAGGCGCAGGAAGCCAGAGTTATGTCTGCTGAAAATTTTAAATTTTTTCGGAGGAAAATATTTTGATACCGACAAGAGAGCAGGCTCTTGAGCTTGTCAGAAAATATAATAAAGAAGACTCGCATATTCATCACGCCGTTGCAGTCGAAAACACCATGAGACATTTCGCCGGACTTTATCACGAAGATCCCGACCTTTGGGGAGTTGTCGGACTTCTTCACGATATTGACTGGGAGATGACAGCTTCAACGCCCGAAAAACATTGCCACGTTGCTCCGGAACTCTTAAAAGATGTCGGAGTTGACGAAGATATTATTCATGCTGTTCAGTCTCACGGCTTCGGAATATGCACTGATGTTGAGCCGTCAAATAATCTCGAAAAAACTTTATTCACTATTGATGAACTTACAGGACTTGTAATCACAGCAGGACTTGTCCGCCCGTCAAAATCTCTGGCTGATCTTGAATTAAAATCCGTAAAAAAGAAATGGAAAGATAAAGCCTTTGCACGCGGAGTCAACCGCGACATCATCAAACAGGGTGCAGAAAAAATGAATATGCCGCTCGATGATGTTATCAGCGAAACAATAATCGCTCTTCGCCCTGTCGAAAAAGAAATCGGAATGTGAGGTCTGCGAATTTTGGCAAGAGAAAGAAAATATTTTGGAACTGACGGCGTAAGGGACTTGGCAAACAGCGGCAACATGACTCCTGAACTTGCCTTGAAACTCGGAAGAGCCTTCATAAAATTTAATCACGGAAAAAAAATCGTCATCGGTCTTGACACAAGGCTGAGCGGAGGAATGCTCGAAGGTGCTTTGAGTGCAGGCATGACATCGGAAGGCGCGGAAGTTTTTTCGGCTGGAATTATTCCAACTCCCGGCGTGAGTTTCGCTGTGAAAAAATTGAAGGCTGACGGCGGCGCGGTCATCAGTGCGTCTCACAATCCGGCTGAATATAACGGAATAAAATTTCTTGGCGCGGACGGTTGCAAACTTTCTGATGATGAAGAACTCGCAATCGAAGATTTATTGTTTGAAGAAAATCACAACACATCATCAAACGTCGGCAAAATTCATTACTGCCCCGACCTCGTAAAAGATTACGCCGGACATATTGCTTCATATCTGAATGAAGATTCCGCGATTGACAACGTTGTATTTGACTGCGCGTCAGGAGCTTCGGCAAAGAGCGTTCCAGTTTTGGTTGCCGCAACAAAATTTTCAAAACTTAACACCGCGGTGATTTCAAACGATTTTGACGGGCTGAATATCAACAAAGACTGCGGCGTTATGCACATGGAAAATTTAACGGGCTATGTTGCAAAAAATAAAATGGCTTTAGGTTTTGCGTTTGACGGTGATGCTGACAGAGTTTTAATTTCAGATTCACTCGGACGTATCATTGACGGCGATATTATTTTATGGGTACTCGGACGATGGCTCAAAAAACGCAGCGGCAATGATAAAGTCGTTGTAACAGTAATGAGCAATATGGCTCTTGAAACTCATTTGAAAAAAAACGGTATCAAAACTCTCCGCTGTCCTGTCGGAGATCGTTACGTTCTCGAAACAATGAGAGAGTCAGGTGCCGGACTTGGCGGCGAACAGTCGGGACATATCATAGCGAGCGAGTTCACCGGCACTGGGGACGGACTTTGCACGGCTGTTTTGTTTTTGAACGCTGTTAAAGATTTGAACGAAGATATTTCGACTTTAGTTGACAGGTTCGGACGTTATCCGCAGAAACTCACAAATTTAACTTTGAAAAAATCCCGCGATCTTGTCGATATGGACGCGGTAAAATCCATTGTGAACGAATATGAAGCAAAAATTCAGGACGGAAGAATTTTTGTGCGGACATCAGGAACAGAACCTCTGTTAAGAATTTTGGTTGAAGCTCCAGAAAAAGATAAAGTCGAAGAAATTTCAAATATTCTTTCAGAAAAACTCGAAAAATTCTGCTGAAAAAATTTTTTTCCTGCCTCCTCAGAATATCCCTTTTCATTTGTAATTCACGTTCACTTTTCTGTGTTATCATTCTCGCTGAGAGGTGAAAAATTTTTGAATGACATAAAAAAAATTCTTAATGAACTCCGCGAAAATAAAATTACAGTTGATGAAGCTTACCTGAAATTAAAAGAAAAGCCTTTTGAAGACATCGGCTATGCAAAAGTTGACCTACACAGAAAAATCCGTCAGGGGGCTTCTGAGGTCATATACGGCGCGGGCAAAACTCCCGAACAGATTGCCGGAATCATTAACGTTATGAAAGAACATCATCAGGGTGCAATTTTAATCACGCGTCTTTCATCTGAATCCGCTGAAAAAATAAAATCTCTCGGCTGTGAAATAGATTATCATTCCGATGCACACGCGGGAATTTTCGGAAAAATCCCTGAGCCTGAAGGAAAAAATTTTATCGTTGTCGCTACGGGCGGCACGAGTGATATTCCCGTTGCTGAAGAAGCCGCTCTGACCGCTGAAGTTTTGGGCAGCAGAGTTAAAAGATTATATGATGTCGGTGTTTCCGGACTTCACAGAGTTCTTTCTCACATTGATGACATTATGAGCGCGAGTGCTATTGTCGCAGTGGCTGGAATGGAAGGAGCGTTGGCGAGCGTTCTCGGAGGGCTTGCAGACTGTCCCGTAATCGCTGTGCCGACGAGTGTAGGCTACGGCGCATCATTCGGAGGGGTTGCGGCTTTGCTTGCGATGTTAAATTCATGTGCCAGCGGTGTGAGCGTTGTTAATATTGATAACGGATTCGGCGCGGGCTACCTTGCTTCAATGATCAATAAAGGCAGACAGGAGTGAAAATATGAAAAAATTTTTAATAATATTTTTATTTTTATTCGTTTTATGTACGTCTCTCAGCGCATCTGAATATACTGACACGATTTTGCCCGGAAAATGGAACATCGAAGGCACGAGTTTTGTTGAAAAAAATTTTGTCCGCGTATCTTTCAAGATTGAAGGCGAAATGAATCAGTCAACCGACATTTTGAAAAATATCAACGCGGATATAGACAAAGTAATCGAAGACAATCAGGAAAAATCAAGAAACCTCATCGACGAAAACAGAAGAGTTTTAACATCATGCGACATCAATTTAAGACTTTATATGTTCGATAACGCCGGCTTTGATTTCAAAGTTTGGGACGATAGGATTGACAATGCCGTAAAATATCCCGTTCTTCTTCCTGAGGTACGTCCGACTCTCAGCAATCCGTTTTCGCTGCCTGCTGTAAGCATTCAGGATTTGAATCTCACTGTAACTTTTACGTCAGAATCCTCAGGAAAACTCAGAGTACAAGGCTATGCAGATCTCGATACTGTCGGAGTGTGCGAGATTAACGCGGATTGCGCGTTGTGGAAAGACGGAACGGCAAAACCTGCGCTCGAAGAAGAGACCAGCAGCGGCTGTAACTCTTCATCAGGAATATTTTCAGCGATTGCTGCGTTATTGATTTTTGGAAGGGGCAAAAAATTTTGTTCGGTACAGATATAGGTATTGACCTTGGTACAGCCACGGTTTTAATTTATGAAAAAAATCACGGTGTCGTTCTGCGCGAACCTTCAGTCGTAGCTGTAAATCAGGACACCGGCGAAGTTTTAGCTGTCGGCTACGAGGCTAAGAGCATGGTCGGGCGTACACCGGGCAGCATTTTACCGATAAGACCGCTTCGTGACGGAGTTATATCGGACTATGATATGACGGAGGCGATGCTGCGACATTTTATGTGGCGTGTTACAAAAGGTTCTCAAAAATTTTTCAGGAACAGAGTTATGATTTGTGTTCCGTCGGGAGCGACAGACGTTGAAAGGCGTGCCGTCCTTGAAGCCGCACTCGAGATCGGAGCGCGTGAGGCATATTTGATTGAAGAGCCTATGGCTGCGGCAATCGGAGCAAATTTGAAAGTCGAAGAGGCAAGAGGCAAAATGATTGTCGACATCGGCGGCGGAACGTCGGATATTGCCGTTATATCGCTTGGGGGTGTCGTTGTCTCGAAATCTTTAAGAATCGGCGGCGATAAATTTGACGAAGGCATAATCAAATATCTGCGGCGGCAATATAATATTGCAATCGGTGAACAGACTGCCGAAAATCTCAAAATTATGATAGGAACATGTATGCCCCTCGAAGATGATCAAAAAATGATTGTCAAGGGACGCGATCTGCTTCAGGGTCTTCCGCGTCAGATTGAAGTTACAAGCTCGGCTGTAAATATGGCTATCGGCGAAATGGTTCAGTCATTGGTTGACAGCGTGCGGAATGTTCTTGAATTAACGCCGCCGGAGTTATCCGCCGACATAATTGACAGAGGGATAATCCTGACGGGCGGAGGAGCATTGCTTCGTGGACTGCCGGAATTGATTGCACAGCAGACCGGAATAAACTGTTTTACCGCAGAAAATCCTATGGAGAGTGTGGCTCTCGGCACAGGAAAAGCTCTTCAGGAACTCGACAGCCTTAAAAGCTCTGGACGCAGCAGTATGCTTACAAGTCTTAAGCGTGAAGTAAAAAGGCATTATTAATCAGGGAGATGAACTCAAAAAATGCACAGGGGAATATACGAAGCTGCTTCAGGAATGATTGTGCAGGAAACGAATTTAGATGTCGTTACTCACAATCTTGCAAACGTTGATACAGCAGGATATAAAAAACGAGTCAGTGCCAACGCTGATTTTTCTGCGTTGCTCGACAGAATAGAAAAAATTTCAGAAGACGGCGACACAAAATTAACAACCGTCCTTCCTGCGGATATGCCTTTCAAAGGACGTGCGATAATCGGTTCGCTTGCTCTTTCAACCGTTTTTTCCGAAGATGTCATGGATACAAGCCCCGGCGTTGTCAAAACGACTGAAAGCCCTCTTGATATGGCGATAGACGGTCCGGGATTTTTTTCTGTCGCTGACAACGAAGGCAACACGTATTACACCCGTGAAGGAAATTTTGTTCCTGATATAAACGGAAACATCGTTACACCGAACGGAATGACTTTGCAGGGTGAAGGCGGAAATCTTTCAATCGGAAACGCAACACGCGTTGAAGTCAATAAAATCGGACAGATAATCGCTGACGGTGAAGTCGTAGGACGCGTTGCCGTTTTTAATTTTGCGAATCCAACGTATCTGAGACAGGCGGCACGAAATTTGTTATTGCCTACAGAGCAGTCTGGTGAAGCAGAAGCCGTTGAAAATGCAAAAATCTGGTCGGGCGCACTTGAAACTTCAAATGTGAGCGTTGTTGAAGAAATGGTCAGAATGATTGAAGCCCAGAGAGTTTATGAAGGCGCATCGAAAGCCCTGATGACGCATGATGAACAGACAACGAAACTGATAACTTCATTCAGCAGAGGATAATTTTAATGAAAGTAATTTCTATTATTAATTTTAAAGGCGGAGTCGGCAAAACGACACTCGCTGCGAATTTAGGAGCTTATGCCGCGTCAAAAGGCAAAAGAGTTTTGTTCATGGATATTGACCCTCAAACGCATTTGACGTTCAGCTTCATAAGTCTTGAAGACTGGCAGAAAAAATATTCTGAAAATAAAACGATACAGGATTTTTTCAAGCCTATCATCAAAGGCAAAAAAGATGCCGCGCCGTTGTCAGATTTTATAATCAAAGCCAAAGCAGGAGATTACGATATTGGCATAGTCAGTTCGCATCTTGATTTAATCGACACGGATCTTGAGATAACCGCTGCGACATGGAGCGCGTTGCCTGCCGTTTTTGCAGCAAACTCACTGAGAATTTTGAATTATATCCGCACGGCTCTTAATGAATTGAGAAACGATTATGATTTAGTCCTGATAGACTGTCCGCCGAGTTTTCATATTATAGTAAAAAGCGCACTGATTGCCAGCGATTATTATCTTGTTCCTGCAAAGCTTGATTATCTGTCAATGCTTGGCATTGAAAATTTACAGCGCGGCATAGACAAAACTCTGAAAAAATATGACGAATATGTAAAACTTTCCGAAGAAGACAGCTACGGACCCATATGGCTTTCAAATTTAGGCGTTGTTCCTACTATGGTAACGTATCTGAAAGGCGATGAGTTAATCAAGGCAAACGCGGAATTTTTAAAATATCTGAAAAAAGAAATCAAATGCAACGTTTTCCCCGCGGTTCGCAATAACAGTTCTGTTTTCGGTGTTCCTCCTGCTCTTGGACTGCCGGTGGTATTAACGAAACCCAAAGGATTTTTTCAGGCATCGCACAAAAAAGTTGTCGAGGATTTAGAAACACTTGGAGAACAATTTTTGAAAGCTCTTAAAATTCAGGGAGGCAAAAAAAATGCTTAGATCTTTATGGACAAGCGCGTCCGGAATGATAGCACAGCAGACGCATTTAGATGTTGTAACGCACAACCTTGCAAACGTCAACACGACAGGATATAAAAAACGCCGTGCGGATTTTGAAGATTTAATGTATCAGATAGGCAGAGAGCCCGGTTCACCGATTGAGCCTGATTCGCTTGTGCCTACTGGCGTGCAGGTCGGACTTGGAACGCGAGTAATAGCAACGCCGAGTTTTATGGTGCAGGGAAGTTTCCAGATCACTGACGGAGCTCTTGACTGGGCAATCAACGGCGAGGGAGCTTTTTTTCAGGTTAATCTCGGCAACGGACAGATAGGCTACACACGCAGCGGTACGTGGCAGATTGACGATCAGGGACAGATTGTCGATGAAAACGGACTTTTACTCGAACCCGCCATCACTGTTCCCAACAACGCGGATTCGATTACTTTATCGCCAACAGGTGTTGTCAGTGTTCACGTCGGTGATGAAACAGAGTTGCAGGAACTCGGTCAGATTCAGCTTGCGCGTTTTGTAAACCCTTCAGGACTCCGCGCTGCCGGCGATAGAATTTTCCTTGAAACTCCAGCGAGCGGTGAACCCATTGTCGGAAATCCCGGCGAAGACGGAATGCCTACGGTCGTTCAGAATGCTTTCGAAATGTCGAACGTTCAGGTTGTTGAAGAGATGGTCGAGATGATTGTTGCTCAGCGTGCCTACGAAGCAAACTCAAAAGGCATTCAGACAGCCGATGATCTTTTAAGAATAGCAAACGGGCTTAAACGTTAAAATGCGAATATATAAATCAATCCTGCTCCTTTTTTTTATTTTATTTTTTGTGAATTTTGCCAATGCCGCGCAAAATATAAAAATCGAAATTCCCGAAGTTATTTACTCGAACAAAAATTCTTTCACGCTTGGTGAGATTGCAAAGATAACGGGCGGCACACAACAGACACGGAGAATTTTTTCAAGGGTCGAGGTTTTTCCTGACGGGAACAGACTTGAACGCAGCGAAGTTTTACGAGCCATCAATGACAGCGATGCTTCAGACGCAAGAATAGAATTATATATGCCGCAGTTTTCAAGAATAGAAGCTCCCGACTATGAGGGAAATTTTACTGAAACAGAGCCGCAGGAGCAATCACGTTCGCCGGCTGAATTAATCAAAATTATAAAATCAATTTCAGCATGGAACGGCGGACTTGAAATTTCAACCAACAATGCTCCCATTCCTGACGGAAAATTAATTGACCCTGCAAGCATTGTTCCTGGTACAAGCGCGGCAACGTTAAGATTTCAGGACAAAGACGGAAAAATAAAATCTCTTCCGGTGCGAATGAACTGGACTCAGACAGCAATGATAGCCGCAAGAAATATTAAAAAAGGCGATAAGATAAGACCGCAGGATTTATTTTCGCGCCCCGTCAGGATCACAAGACCGGGAATGTACGCATCAACGCCTGATGAAGTCGAAGGATTTACCGCAAACAGAAACATAAAACAAGGTGAACCTGTTTTACTGTCCAGCCTTACGAGTTCAAATTTAATAAAACGCGGACGGCGTGTAAAAATCGTTGCGCGTATCGCGGGAGCTAAAGCTACGATAGACGGGATTTTACTTGAAGACGGAAGACCCGGAGACTGGGTGAGAGTCCGGCGCATTGACAACAAAAAAATCACACTGAGAGCAAAAATAATAAATGAAAATCTCGTTGAAGTTCAGGTAGAATAAATTTACAAAAAAACCGGACTTTATTTTCAAAGCCCGGCTCTTTTGCAACAAATGTGAGCGAAAATTTTTATTTTATGAAACTCACTTGCTCGCTGATTGCTTCGACTTGCTCGTCTTTCTTTTTGTTGTATTCGATTTTCTTTTCCTCAAAATAATTTCGACCCTGAGCATCA
>CAJODX010000022.1 GCA_905233295.1 uncultured Synergistales bacterium
TTCGGATTTATAATCTTTCGTAATAAAATCGCATTCAGGTGCAGCAGGCTCAGCATTTTCATCTTCAGAATTTTTCGTTTCATACACAAAAACGCTTTTTTTTAAATTTTCTTCATCAGGTGTTTCAATGCCGGAAATTTTATTTATATGTTCAACAATCCGTCTTAATCCCAAACGTCCGGCAAGATTTAACGCGCTTTCATAGTCGGGCTGAAAATTCACACATTCATCGAGAATATTTTTATCATCATTGAAAACGTCATATCTGAATTTTATTAAATTGTCGCGTGTCCATACTGTTTTTTCAAGACCTGAATTTTCAAGCTTTTTTCTGTATAGTTTGTCAACGCTGTCAAGATTTTCAAAAATTTTTTCGAGTGTCGGAAATTTTTCAAGGAGTTTCTTTGCCCCTTGCTCCCCTATGCCTTTAACGCCCGGGATTTTGTCAACAGAATCGCCCGCTATCGCGAGATAGTCAGGAAAAGATGAAGGCATGAAATGAAATTCTTCAAAAAATTTCGCCGTATCGTAAAGTTCAGCTTCTTTCACACCTTTTGAGACCATACGGAGAATATTTATGCCGGAGCTTAACAGCTGAAAAAAATCTTTGTCCGATGTCAGGATAAAAATTTTATATCCCTGAGCCTGTGCTGTCTTTGCCAGAGACGCTATTATGTCATCAGCTTCAATGCAATGACGCGAAAGAATTTTATATCCGTGAAATTTTAACAAATCCTGAAGAAGAGGAAGCTGGATTCTGAAACCGTCATCAGGTTTTTTGCGTCCTGCTTTATAATCCTGCAAAAGTTCGTGCCGGAAAGTTTTCCCTCCTGCGTCAAACGCTATGACAGTGCAGTCAGGTTCATATTCATGTAAAACCCTGTACAGCATTGTCATAAACGTATGAATCATTTCCGTAGGAGTTCCGTCAGGGGCATTCAGCTTCTTCATGGCAAAGAAACTCCTGTACGCAAGTCCATGCCCGTCAACAATCAAGAATTTTTTCTGCGTCATTTATTTTTTATTCTTTGATTGGCTCGGGTCTGCCGAATAAATATCCCTGCGCGAGTTTGCAGTCAATGTCCTTGAGAAAATCGAGCTGTTCGCGAGTCTCAACACCCTTGCACAGAACGGGGATTCCGAGTCTTTTTGCTATGCCAATGACTGCCTCAACGATAATTTTGTCGCGGCTGTTATTGTCGAATTTCATATTTTTCACGTCAACTTTGATACCGTCAAGAGGAAAATCTCTCAGGACTTTCAGCGATGAATACTCGGTACCGAATGCGTCCATCCAAACATTGAAACCGTTTTCACGGAGTTTTTCAGCTTCGCGCTGCATTTTGTCCATGTCAACAGCAACAAGACTTTCTGTGAGTTCAAAAAACAGCCGATCCGGCGAAAGTCCGTTTTCTCTCACAGCGTCTTTGATGATTCTCACAACGTTGGCAAGTTCAAAATCAAGTCCCGAAAGGTTTATTGACACCGGCACGGCTTCACCGCCATTATCTTCGCATCGTTTGATTTCTTTGCAGACTTCTTTGATAACGTGAGTGTCGAGTTTGTGAATTAAATTATTTTCTTCAAGCACGTAAATATATTCCAGCGGTGAAATTCTTCCGTGCTTTGGATCTTCCCAGCGGGTCAGAGCTTCAGCCGATACGGTCTTTCCTGTGTTCACGTCAACGACTTTCTGAAGGTAAACTTTAAATTCACCGTTTTCAAGTGCCTTCGGAAATTCTCTGATGATGTAATTCTGAAGTTTTGCTTTTTCGTCAATGTTGCCGTCATAGAAACATATTGTCTGTCCGTATTCGTGTTTAATGCTGTCGGCGGCAAATTTTGCACAGTCGCAGATAACACTGGTGGCAAGGCTTGTATCTTTGATTTCGTAAACTCCGGCTTTGATTTCGATGATTGCGCCGCGTCTGAGATTAATTACACGCGTAGTCATACGGTTGATTCTTTCTGTTAAATTTTCAAACGGAGCTATTACCGCAAAATGATCTTTATCAAGATGCGCGATAAGACAGCCGGGAAAAACCTCAAGCAGAATCCTTGAGACGGATCTCAAAATTCTGTCGCCGCCTTCAAATCCGTAGCTTTCGTTGTAGGTGCGGAAATTTCTGATGTTGAAGAAAATGCAGTGAGGTCTTGCGCCGTCCTCCAGATATTCTTTTATAAATTCTGAGGCAAGTTTCCTGAATGCCTTGATAGTGAGAAGCCCTGTGAGATCATCGAAACGGTCTTTTGCGGTATCTTCAGCAACGCTGTCATTAGAAGAAGTCTTTTCCGTATTTTCGGAAGATTCCCCCGTCAGAGCTTCGCGCAGGGCTCTCTCGTTAAGATAGACGTAAAACAAATCTCCGAGTTCTTTATCGCGGACTTTGCGTCCCCAGTCTTCGATCTGTTTTATATTGCCGTTTTTCGTGATGATTCTGTACGTAATGTAATCATAGCCGTGAGTGAGTGCAACCTGCTCATTGATTTTCCGTTCTATCTCTTCAATGTCTTCGGGATAGACTATCGTGGAAAAACTCCCGCCCGTGAATTTCATAAAATCATCAACGGAGTCGCATTCAAAAATTTTCACGAGTTCTTCGCTGACAAAAAGAATTTCTTCGCTTTCATTCGCTTTGTAAACGAGCAGCGCGCCCGGCGTATTTTCAGAAATTTTTTCAAGCGTTATGCAGTTGTTTTCATTGTACATAGAAGATTCTTTTTCCTTTCATGTCGCACAAAAATACTTCGAGGGTAAATTATAATCACATTAGACTTTAATTTTCAAATTTTCTGGCAAATATCTTGAGAGAATTTTTCTCAGTGCGTCAGCCTTTATGGGCTTGGGCAGATAGTCATTAAAGCCCTTTGAAATATATTCCTCGCGCAGTGTCGAGCCTGAGTTCGCCGTCAGCGCAACATATTTTGCAAGCCTTGAAGGTCCGTCAAGTTCGTGCGCGGCATTCAGAGTTTCGATACCGTCCATGCCGGGCATTTTATGGTCAAGAAAGATTATGTCGTAACGGTTCGTTTTCAAGAGTTCAAGGCAGTCCTCGCCGCTCTCAGCCGTTGTAACTTTTGCTTGAGATTCTTTCAGCATTCCTTTAGCGACAACAAGATTCACAGGCGTATCATCAACAATCAAAATCTGAGCTTCGGGGCATATAAATTTGCTGTTATCTTCACGAGCCTCGCCAAACTCTTTTTCAAACATGACTTCATATTCTCTGACTGTACCGCGGAAACCTTCCTGAGCAAGAAGCTGCGGAATTTCAATTTTAAATGTGCTACCTTTGCCGTATTCGCTCTGAGCCGAAACTTTTCCGTTCATAAGTTCAAGAAGATAACGTACGAGAGTCAAGCCAAGTCCAGCACCCTGAATATTCTGAGTTTCTGTCAGGTTGACGCGTTCAAAGGACTGAAATAATTTTCCTAAATCATCTTTTCTGATTCCTATTCCGGTGTCTTCAACGGACATGTTCAGTTTAAAATGGTCGTGGGCTTCCGGCGTTCCGTTTACTTTGAGGGTAATTTTTCCCTGCTGCGTATATTTCACGGCGTTTTCAATGAGATTGTCAAGAACCTGCCTGATTTTATCTTCGTCTCCATAGAGATGTTCGGGAATATCTTTGTTAATATCAAGAACAAATTCGAGGTTTTTCTCGTGAATGGATTCAAAATGACTTTCTTCAACGTCGCGCAACGTCTGATAAAGATGATAGTCAGTCTGATAAAGTTCCATTTTGCCGGATTCAATTTTTGAAATGTCAAGAATGTTGTTGATGATTGAGAGAAGATGGTTTCCTGCTTTCCTTATGTCCATAGCCGCCTGATGAATTTCTGAATCCTTGCTCTCTTTCAAAATCATTTCGTTCATTCCCAAGATTGCATTCATTGGAGTTCTGATTTCGTGCGACGTGTTGGCAAGGAAATTGCTTTTTGCCTTGTTCGCGGCGTTCGTTATCCGTGTTGACTGTTCAACCTGAGTTCGCGCATCTTCAAGTTCTTTTTCAACGGTGTGCATTCGCCGGTATGTAGGGGCTTCATAATAGAAAAATGCCACGAACAGAACAAAGCAGCTCACTGCGTATGTGAACAGCGTCATTCTGATGAACATATACTGAACTATGTTCGCAATGACAAGAAGCCCGATAAGAGCGTTGAATGTACGATAATGCGTTTTGCTCGTGTAGGCATGTTTGTGAGTAAGCTGAAGATATAGTGCCATAACGACAAAATAAATTACATAAACGCTCCGCCACAGAGTGTTATAAGGTCCGTTCGACAGCGCGCCGTCCTCAGTGATGACGAAAAAAAAGCCGTGAAAAAAAGGCACAGCGTTACAAATCAGCATCACATTGCTTGAAAATATTAAAAATCTGTTGAACGTATCGAATTTTTTATCTTTAACGCTGACATAAGCGGCAACATAGCGCATTAAAGAATACGCGTTGAAATTCATAACCGAAAAATACAGGGACATAACGACAAGATTCACGTTTTTATTATGTCCCCAGCCTTCGATAAGGAGAGTCGAAACGACTTCGAGAATAGCGCAAAAAAACGTTGAGGTTGCTAAAATTCTGAACCTTTTATTGACTTCAGCGTTTGTTCCGTACCGCGCGTAAAGGAAAAACACCATAACCGCAAGAAACGGAATGACAGCAGTTTCAATCCAAATATCAAATCCATATGTGAGCATTTATGAATGATCCCTTTCATACTGAGCTATTTTTTCCGGCGCGATATATTTTGCCAGCATAGCTTCAAGCTCTCTGCCGTTCACCGGCTTGCTCAAAAAGTCATCGAAACCTGCCGCGAGAAGTTCGGCTCTGACTCCGACAAGCGCGTTTGCTGTGCAGACAATGACTTTTGCGTTTGCGCTCGGCGAGTCTTTCATGGCTCTGAAATTCGCGAGAGTTTCCTTTCCGTCCATGTGCGGCATCATGTAGTCCATCAAGATAACGTCATAGACATTTTCTTTGACTTTGTTCAGGCATTCTTCGCCTGACTCGGCATCGTCAATTTTTATTTCTGTTTCTTTCATTAACGAACGCAAAACGATTCTGTTCATGTCGTTGTCATCGACAATCAAAACTTTTGCATCAGGTGCTTTCAAAACTTTTCTCGCGACTTTCTTTTTGTGTCCCGCCTCACGTTCATAATCTTTCAGAGTTTTCGTGCCGACTATCTTCTGCGGAATGACAACGTGGAACGTTGAGCCCTGTCCGTATGTTGATGTAACCTCGACATTTCCGCCCATGAGTTCAATTAATCTTCCTGTTATCGCAAGTCCAAGCCCCGTGCCTTCAATGTTGTGAGTTTCTTTCGCGTCTATTCTCTGGAACGACTTGAACAGTTTCGGAATATCTTCAGTGTGAATGCCTATGCCGGTGTCCGTAACAGTGATATGAAGAACGACAAGAGACGGGTCATCGCCCCTGACACCTGTCAAAACGAATTTTACGCTGCCTTTCTTCGTATATTTAACGGCGTTGTTGAGAATGTTGACCATAACCTGATGAACACGCACTTTATCGCCGAAGAGTTCATCGGGCAGTGAGTTATCAATCTGCATAATATATTTCAAGCCTTTCTGTTCGGCTTTCAGCTTGACCATGTTGTCAACATCGCGGAGAACCTGACCGAGATCATAATTTTCCGAAGAAAGTTCGAGATGTCCCGACTCGATTTTTGAAAAGTCGAGAATGTCGTTGATGATATGCAGCAGCGTGTTGCCTGCGCTCTGAATGTCGCGTGCGTATTCGTAAATCGGACCGGATTCATATTTTCGCAAAATAACTTCGTCCATTCCCAAAATCGTAGTCAAAGGCGTACGGATTTCGTGAGACATATTCGCAAGGAACTCGCTCTTGGCTGCGTCTGCGGCAATAGCGGCTGAGTTGGCTTCTTCGGCGATATTTTTTGCGCGGCGGAGTCTTTCAAGGGTGATTTCAAGATCCCTGTAAGCCGGAGTTTCAAGCAGGAAGAAATAATAATAAACATTAACCGCGTTGATGATGAACATTAAAGGAATGTCCGAGAAAAATTCCGCGTTTATCGCCACGATCATCCAGCACACGGCAATGTCAACGACTAACGCCCAAAGCTGACCTTTTGTGAAGGCACGTCGGTAAATGTAAAGTTCAAACCATGTCCACAGCGTCCACAAGACAACGAAGCTGAAACTTAATAATTCGTTGAGGTCTCCTGTTATTATCTCCGTGCGGTCGGGAGAAATCGCGAAATTTGCTCCTGTGAAAATCCCGACAACCTGAAGATAAAAATAAACTCCCAGCATTACGTTTTGCGCATAAAGCATTTTTTTCTTGTTCGGCGTGTGAATCCCGAAACCGGCGATATAACGCATGAACATAAAAAAGACTCCGCACAGGACAACCTGAGCGATTATGCCCACAACATATTTCGTTTCTATTGAAAAGGTGCTGTGTTCGGAGTTTACGGCAACTAAAAATATTTCAACAAGCCCCGCTAACGTTGTCATGTAGCTGTAACGCTGAAGTCCGCGTTTTTCTTTTGAAATTCCAGAATATATAAGCTGAAGATACACGCATAAAATCAAACTTAACAGGAATACGGCAATCTCTGCCTCTATAATATAAATGCTGTTCAAACTTTTATAGCTCCTTCGTCCGAATATTTATTTTTTATATTTTATTGCGATATTTTTTCGACGCTTGAATTTTATCATTTTGGAACAAAATTTTGGAAAAAACGGTAAAATATTTTCGCGGTTAAAAATTTTTATAAAAAAATCCTTCTTAGAAAGTGAAAATATGATATTATTCAGACCATGAACACACAGTCATTTAAAGATTTTTTTTTAGAGCCTGACCGCAAGAACGGAAAGGTTATGGCGTTTTATGTATGTGCCTGCGGAATTTTTTCCCTGATCGCCACAAGCATTGTCGGCACGGTGAAATTTATAAACGGAAATGTTCCGGCAGGTTGGGGTTCTTTTGCTTTAAGCATGCTGTCGTTAATATTGCTCGTGTATGCGGCGGTAAATATCAAACGCGGAAAAATAAACAACATTGAGAAAATGTCTTATCCCATCATCGTGATAGGTTTCATTTTCGGTTTGACGTGCCTTTTCTTTCTTGACGGCGGGATAAATGGAGGTGTGCCGTTATTTTTCATACTCGCTGTCGTGGTTACGCCATGGCTGATCAATTCTAATGATGCAGTTATTCTGACGGTCATGGAAGTTCTGGCATATTCGCTGAATGTTTTTTTTGCGCACCGTTATCCCGATTCAGTCAATCCCGTGCGTCTCAGGGATTTCAGCATAATATTTTCAAGTATTGCCGTTGTTGTTGTGCTGGCGGCACTTTGCCTGTTATACTCATATATGTTCCGAAAACAGAAAGAGCGTCTCGACATAGCAATAGAAGAGGCAAAAACGGCGAACGAAGCAAAAAGTTCTTTCCTTAACAGCATGTCCCATGAAATCCGCACTCCTATGAACTCTATTTTAGGAATGAACGAAATGATTCTGCGCGAGGAAGACAGACCCGAAATTCGCGAATATGCTCAGGTCATTCAGCGTAGCGGAAGAGCGTTGCTCGGAATCATCAACGACGTTCTGGATTTTTCAAAACTTCAGGACAGCAAAATGGAGATTATGCCTTTGCGCTACGATTTAAGCTCGCTCATCAATGACCTCGTGAACATCGCGGCGGAACAGGCAAAGAAAAAATCTCTGACTTTCACGGTGAATGTTGATAAATCCATTCCAAGAATTTTGGAGGGCGATGAATATCATATCCGTCAGGTAATGCTCAATATTTTGAATAACGCGATTAAATATACTGAACGCGGCGGTGTTACCGTTACGGTAGGCTACGAGAAAAAAGAGGATTATTCGATTCTTCTACGCTGTGCCGTTTCGGACACCGGAATCGGAATTAAAGCCGATGATCTTGATTATATCTTCCAGCCTTTTGAACATCTTGAATCGACACGGAGATTCAGCTCTGACGGTTCGGGACTCGGACTTTCAATCGTCCAGAAACTTCTCACACTGATGGGTTCGGAACTTAAAGTTGAAAGCGTTTTCCATAAAGGTTCAACATTCTCGTTTGAAGTTCCTCAGACGGTAATAAAATGGGAACCTATCGGAGATTACGAGCGCGCCTATTCTGTCGCAACGAATCATCAAGGCAAAAAGTTTATGACTTCGTTCCAAGCTCCTAACGCGAAAGTCCTTGTCGTTGATGATGCTGACATTAACCTTCTTGTGTTCGCGAATCTGCTGAAGAAAACGAAAATTAAAATCGACACGGCATCGAGCGGACTTGAAATGCTTCAAATGGTCAGAATGAATCATTACGATATTATTTTCCTTGACCACAGAATGCCCGGCATGGACGGCATTGAAGCTTTCCACGCGATGAAAAAAATCACGGACGGGATTAACATTAACACGCCTGTTGTAGCTTTGACTGCGAACGCCGTTTTGGGAGCAAGACAGCTTTATATGGACGAGGGCTTCAGCGATTATATTTCAAAGCCTATCGACACAGTGAGACTTGAACAGGTTTTGCTTGAATATATTCCGCAGAATTTAATAATCAAGGGCGAAGATATTTCGGAAAATTCTCCAGCGCATATTCCGACGCCGGTTATCACTGATATAGGCTTCCAAGCCGCAGAGGAATACGGACCGATGAACGAAGAAAATCAGACGCCTGACTTCGGCTTTGATGATGACAGTGAAGAAGAAAACGAAGAGGACGAGTACTCGAAATATAAAAATATTCCGGGCATTGACTTTGATGCGGCTGTAACGAATTGCGGGACTGAAGACACATTCATTCAGGCTCTGGAGATTTTTTATAATTCGCTTGACAAAAAAGCCGATGAAATTGAAACTTATGAACGCGAAAAAGACATCAAAAATTACACTGTCAAAGTTCACGCTTTGAAGAGTGCGGCGCGTCTTGTCGGGGCTTTGGATTTGTCCGCCGATGCAAAACATCTTGAAGAGAGCGGCGATAACAACGACGTTCACGAGATTGAACTGAAAACTCCCGCGCTGCTGTCAAAATACAGAGCTTATAAACCTGTTCTCGCAAAAGTTTTCGGAGGCGGTGAAGAGGATACGTCTCTGCCGGAAATTCCGCTTGAAGATCTTCACGAGATGTATTCATTGATAAAAGGTTTTGCGGCTGATTTTGACCTTGACAACATTGACAAAATGATGGAAGAGGCAAAGAAATTCAGGATTCCCGAAGCCGAGCGCGAAAAATTTGAAAAAATTAAAGAATGCGTTACCAACGCTGACTGGGTAAGCCTGGAAGAGTTGCTATAATTTATAAAAAAATTAAATTTTAAAGAAAGGAAAAGGAAATCAGAAAATTGAGTAAGGTTTTATTCATCACCGAAAAGGTGAGCTTCATATCTGAAGGCATAATCAATCACTTAAAAGCCCAGAGTTTTGAAGTCCTGACCGTCAAGCCTGATGTTACCGCAATTTCAAATTACCTGAAAGATGACAGCGGCAATGACGAAGAAGCGATCGATCCCGAAGTCGCGGCTCTCTTAAGTCAGGAAAGCGAAAAAGGCGAGGGCGAAGAAGGCGGCGGCGAAGAATCTGCTGAAGGCGAGAAAAAAGATATTCCGAGAATTTTCATTTTATATCTTCAGGGCGAAGACAATTTAATGATAGATGTTCTCGGTTATATTAAAGATCTTGTTGAGGACAGGGGAATCAGATTTTTTGTCATCGGAACGCAGGAAGAAATCGACACGGTAATCGGCAAAAAAGCTGACTATGTTGCGCAGCTCTACACACGTCCCGTAGATCTTGCTGAGCTGATCAAACGTCTTCAGAAAGAAGGCGAGGCTGTTGATAAGCTGAAAGAGTTTAAGAGCATCTTGATAGTTGACGATGATGCCACGGCGTTGCGCTCAATGAAAAATCTTTTAGCGACTCACTATAAAATCCTCGTTGCGAACTCCGGCATGAACGCGATCACAATTCTTGCGAAAAACAAAGTCGATTTGATTCTGCTTGATTTTGAAATGCCGATAGTGAACGGACCGAAAGTCCTTGAAATGATTCGTTCCGATCCCAACACGTCAAATATTCCGGTTATGTTCCTGACGGCGAAGGGCGACAAACGCAGCATTATGGAAGTTTTGAGATTCAAGCCTGAAAAATATTTATTAAAGACGATGCTGCCGAAAGATGTTCTCGAAAGCATTGATGACTTTTTTAAATCAAGACGCTAAATTTAATTTTTTACTTAAAAAAAATAAAAATCTCTTTCTGGACGTGAAATTCAGAGAGAGATTTTTTTAGAACGTTTTTAAGTTTTGCATTTCGATGTCCGAAAATTTTCATAAAGGCTTTTTGGACAGGAGAATTTTTCTATGAACGGATTTTTTTTCAGATTTTCTTTTTTTGGGGGGTACAGTGTTTTGCTAAACTGTACGCTGTTTCTCTTAAGCCGGAGGCAGAATCATGAGGGTTGCCAATAATTTATCTGTTTTATCTGCCTTTAACGCTCTCAACAATGTTAATGACAAAATACAAAAAACTATAAAGGCACTTTCAACAGGTCTGCGCATAAATTCAGCTTCTGATGACTCTGCAGGCTTCGCGATAAGTGAAAAAATGCGTTCTCAGATTTCCGGACTT
>CAJODX010000023.1 GCA_905233295.1 uncultured Synergistales bacterium
CACGACAACAATATTTTTGTAATCGCCACCGAGAAAAATTTTCACAGCCTGAGACAGACGGACGTATAATTTTTCCCACGTCTCCGCACCCTCAGGAGGATAAAAAAAAGGATCCGAACGCCAAAGAGAAAACGCGGTGTGCTGTTCTTTCTCAAGCGCGGGAATCGACTCGCCTTCCCATGAAGCGAAATTTATTTCTTCGAGTTCGGGTAAAATTTCGGGAGTTAAATTATGACGTTCTGCAATGGCAGACGCTGTGTAATATGCGCGATCCAAGGGACTTGTATAGACCGCCTCAACAGACCATGACGATAACCTTGACGCGAGTGCCTGAGCCTGACATTTGCCTGTCTCGGTGAGCTTTACGTTTGTTCTTCCCTGAAAACGGTATTGCAAATTCCATTCTGTTTGTCCGTGCCTTGCCAGAATAATCCGGCGGGGTTCGTCTTTCGTCAGGTTCATAAATTCATTCCTTTCGCGTACTGTAATTTTTTTTAACGATTCTTTTCTAAGTAATTATACCATTATGAGAAAAAAATAATTTTATGAAAAATTTTTTTAAGATAAAATAACAATTAAAAATATTTTGAGGATAGAAAATAAAATGAAAAGCAATCAGGACGAAGCGAAAAATCTTGGAAAAAGAATAAGATATTACAGAAAAAAGGCAGGATTAACTCAAAGTGCGTTAGCCGCGATCATACAGCGCGGGGCAAACACAATCCCAAGATGGGAACGGGGCGAAATCCTTCCTAAAGCACAGAATATTCCTTTGCTTGCCAAGGCGCTTGGGATAACATCATCGGAGCTGCTTGACGAAAACGTTGAAAATGAAAAAAATTCTGCTGAAGTTAAAGCAACAGGTAAGAAAAACGCGAAAAACTGGCAGGATTTAAATTACTGGGGAGATATTGCGAACGAACTGACACAACTTATGAACAGCAAAGATTCTCAGAAAATCGTAGCCGTAAAAGCGATGCTGGAGACAACACTGAAGAATAAAAAAGCAAAATCAACATCAAAAACAAAATCAAAAAAACAGGAGGGGAAAAATTAATTTTGTTTTTCCTGCGTGAAATCTTTAATTTTGTTCCAGCGATACTTCACTGAAGATTTTTTTATCGGAGGATTTAATTTTTTTCCAAGCTCCTCAAGTGTGTCATCAGGATATTTTATTCTGAGTTCAGCCAGCTCTCTCAGATTTTCCGGCAGCGAAACACCTGACGAGAGAAATTTTCCAGCGAGTTCAAGCTGTTCGCGTGCGGCTCTGACTGTACGGGCAATGTTTGCGGCTTCGTAATTTCTCTCAACGTTCACGCGGTTTCTGACGGAACGCAACATTACCGTTTTATCAAATTCGAGTGCGTTTAAAATCATTCCCGTATTGCATAAAAAAGTCATTATATCTTCATGGTTGCGTAGCGTAAATTCGTTGCGGTGTTCAGACCATGCAAGCCCCGTGAGTTTGAGAATTTTTGAAGTCATCACGGAAATTTTTTCATCAGAAATTATCAACGTAATATAATAGCCGTTCTTCGGAAAATAAAATCCTCCTGCGCTGCCCCAAAGTCCCTTGAGCCACAGCCATGAATTTTTAAGGCTTTTGGGATTTTTTAAAATTCCGGGAGGACATTCGATTTTTACACGCGGCTTTTGATTTTTTTGCGTTATCAGCGAGATTGCCGGAGTGAAATTAAATTTTTCATAATATGACGTGCATGACCACACACGCATCAATCTTCGAGCAGTCCGAAGCCTGTTCGTGTGAAAAAAATTTCCGTTTTTTTTCATTCCTGCGAGAAGCCCGGAAACTTCAAAGTCCGACTGAATTTTATTTTTGTTTTCTGAGGTCAGCCACTCGTCCCAAAGTCTTCCGAGCTGTAAATTTTTTTCCATTTTTCAGCGTCTCTGCCGCAGTTTTTCTTCCCAGCCGCTCCATCTCACGTGCAACAGCATTAAAATACAGCAGACAATCCAGCCGACAGGATAGCCGAGCGCAATAAAATGAACACTGCTCGTCAATTTTGAAATTATAAATAAATAAATCTGTCTGAACACTACAAACGCACCAAGCATCACCAGCATCGGCGTTCTTGAATCTCCGACACCGCGCAAAGCTCCGGCGTGAATCTGGCTAACGACATTAAACGGATCGAAAATGCTGTTCAGTCTCAAAAATAAAACTCCGTAGCGTAAAACTTCAGCGTCCCTGTTGAAAAGAGAAACAATAAACGGCGCGGAGATAAATAAAATCGTTATCACTGAAATTGAAATTGTAAGAGAAATTTTCATTGCATCGCGAAGACCCTGCCTTATCCTTTCGGGTTTCTGTGCGCCTGCATTCTGTCCTACGAATGTTGTGATTGACATTGACATGCTCTGCGTTGATAACATAACGAAAGCGTCAATGCGTGCGTAAATCCCCCAGCCAGCCGTGCTTGCCGCGCCGTAAGCGTTTATGTAAGCCTGCACGAAAACGTTTGAGAATGCTGTGATAGCCATTTGAAAACCTGCAGGAAATCCGATTTTTATTATTCTCTTGAGAATTTCAAAGTCTATTTTCATTTCACGCCATGAAAGACTGTGGCATTCATTACTCCTGAAAAGCCTGAAAAAAATCGCAAGACCCGAAATCAGCTGCGCGAGTATCGTGGCATATGCAACTCCGGCAACTCCCGACTTGAATTTTATAACGAATAACAAATCCAGAAAAATATTCAAAATTGAAGCGAGGATTAAATAATACAAAGGTCTTTTTGAATCGCCGACCGCACGCAACAGCCCCGCGCCCATGTTATAGAGCATTAAACCGCCGAGACCAAGCGAAAAAATCTGAAGATAAACGACAGCTTCCTTATAAACGCTCTCGGGAGTGTTCATCATGTGTAAGAGCCGCGGCGTTATGCAGTAGCCGACAGCCGAAATTATCAAAGATAAAATAACAGTCGCGACCACAGCGGTGTGTGTGGATTTTCTTAATTTTGCGATGTCTTTTGCTCCGAAATATTGAGATATAACGACTGAAGCGCCCATTGACAGACCGATGAACGCGCCTATCAAAGTCATTACTATCGGAACTGTCGAAGTTACCGCGCCGAGAGCGTCAGCACCAACGAAATTTCCTACGACAACACTGTCAACGGTGTTGTAAAGCTGCTGGAATATATTTCCAACGAACAGAGGGAACGCAAAATTAATTAATTCTTTCCAGATTGTCCCCTCCGTCATATCTCTTACGGTTGAACGTGAATTTTTTTCCGGCAAAATAAAACCTCCGTTCTAACCCCACGCTTTTACAGCACGGCAACCCCACCAGTCGCCGATTTTCAATTCTTTTTCAACACTAAGACCTGATGCCTCAAGAACAGAAAGAAACATTTCGCTTTCAACTGTGGTCATACCTGAGAATATCGCGTGTCCTTTGGGTTTTAATATAGACTTGACATCTGGAAGCATTGAAACGTTAGGCTTCAGCAATATATTTGATGTCATAATGTTGACCTCCTCTTTGAAATTTTTCAGAAGATCGCCCTGAGAAATTTCGCAGACTTTCGGATTTATTCCGTTAAGATTGACGTTGCGCCACGCTTCATCAATGGCATCGGGGTCAATGTCGCGCGCGATTGCTTTGCCTGCGCCGAGTTTCAGAGCCGCGATAAATAAAATTCCCGTGCCTGTTCCGACATCTAAAATTATGTCGCCGAATTTCACGATTTCCTCAAGAAGAGTGAGAGCTATCTGTGTGCTTTCGTGATAGCCTGTTCCGAACGCTCCCGCAGGATAAACATTAATGACCGTCCGTCCGGGAATATGTTTTGCTTTTTCGTGCCACGGAGCTGTTACAATGAGTTTTTTTCCGACTTCGAGAGGCGGGAACGCATCATAATGCTGAGTGTCCCATGGACGTTCATCAGTTTTATAGCAGCGTGTCAGTGTTACATCTTTAAAATCCGGCATATCAAGATAATGTTTAACTTTGAATAAAAGTTCGTCAAATTCCTGTGAACTTTCATAGTCGGCACGTAAAAATAATTTTCCGTCTTCAATGAATATGAAAGAGCCTAACGCGTCAGTGAGTGTTGCGATTGTGCTTAAAATTTCTTCGCCACGGGCTGTATTTCCGCCGGACAAAGGCATACTGAACTCGATTGTCCACCAAAATTCATTTTTCATGTCCTGTTTTAATTCGTCTATAAAATTCGATTCTGCCATAGAAAAATTCTCCCTGAAAATTTTTTGAGTTTGCATGTTCTGTGATTTTTATTAAAATCCGCAAGAAAGCTTCCGCTTCATAAGCATAATAACATAGTTCACTTTAGCACGAAAAATTTTCAAAATCCGAAATTTGAATTTTTTCAGGCATTTTGCCTTTTTCACAACAGAGTCCTGTAACGGCATCGTCGAAATAAAAATTTTTCCCGTAAACTCCGTCTTCGCCGCGCAATAATTTTTCACAGTCAACGTTGCTCCAGCTGTGCAGATTCAGACATTTCAAACAGCTTTCTTTTAAAGTCCAGTACTCTAAAAATTTTTTTTCACGTTCATTTCCGCTGAGATTTTTTAAAATTTCAAATTCGTTCGCAAGAAAAAATCTTTTTGCAACGCTGATGTCAATATTTCTGGATTTTATTTCAACATCAACACCGTTCGGCGAATCTCCGATGCTGCATGCCGCCCACGCGCCTGAATGTGAAAGGCTGAAAAAAATTTCGGATTCTCCGCAGTAAGGTCTGCCGTTTTCATCGCGGAAAATTTTTATTTCTGTGAAATTTTTTCCTGTCCGTTCAGCGATTAATTTCTTCGCCAGCAGTTCCGCAAATACAGTTCTGTTTCTGTCGGCATTGAATTTGTAACGCAGAATTTTTTCAACTCGTTTGTGCGAAAAAAATTTCAAAAATTCATCGACAGGCTTTTCAAGACGCGCTTTTAAATTTAATAAAAAAATTTCTGTTTCCATAAAAAAATTATACGCATAAAAAATAAAATAAAGTTTAAAAAAAATTTATTTTTTAAAAATATATTTACATTTTAAAATTTTTATGTAAAATATTTCTTTGTTGAAAAAAAATTAATTTTTGAAATTCTGAAATTTGAAATTAAAAATTAAAAAGGAGAAATTAAAAATGAAAAAAATTTTTGCGGCAATTCTTGTTCTTGCACTCAGCGCAGGCGTATGTTTTGCGGACGGACTGAACATTTCAAAGCCGGGCGATTTTGTGAATTATAAAATAGGAACTCAAAGAGGAACAATCGCAGAAGGTCTCGCGAAAGACATGCTCGGCGAAAAAGCAAAAGAACAGCTCATAACGTACGAAAAAGCTACTGATGTCATTCAGGCACTGAAAGTCGGCAAAATCGAAGGCGCAATAATGGACGAAGCACCAGCAGTTCAGTTTTATAAAAACGATCCGGAAATTTTAACGATTCTGCCCGAACCTCTCACGGTTGAACAGTACGCGATCGGATTCAAGCAGGGCAACAAAGAACTGCTCGAACAGGTCAACAAAGCTCTCGCGGAAATTAAAGCTGACGGATCTCTTGAAGCGATAATGCTGAAATATAAAGAAGACCCCACCGTGGCAAAGCCCGAAGATATTGATCTTCACAAAGGCGCGAAAGGCGGAAAATTATATCTCGGCACAGAGTCAGGCTTTCCTCCTTACGATATTAAAGTCGGAGACGGCTACACTGGAATAGATATTGAAATGTGCGCTTTAATCGCAGGAAAACTCGACAAAGAACTTGAAATCATCGCGTATCCTTTTGACTCTTTGTTCATGGCTGTAAACAGCGGCAAAGTCGATATGATATGTGCAGGCATCACAGTGAATGAAGAAAGAAAAATGTTCACGGATTTTTCAGAGCCTTATGAAGATGCGAAACAGGTTGCAGTCGTTTTAACAAAAGACTACAAACCTGCTGAATAGAATCTGAATCATACAGCGAGAACTTTCACAAAATTACTGATTTCGTTCTCTTTGAATTTATAAGCCGATTTGTTTGCGATTAATCTCGCACTCAGGTCGGCTATAAAATTTATCACGCTCAGATTATTTTCGCGCAAAGTCGTTCCTGTTTCGACAATATCGACAATGACATCAGAAAGCCCCAGCACCGGCGCAAGTTCAAGCGAACCTCTAAGTGCGATTATGTCAATCTCGCGTCCGAGACCTGCGTAATAATTTTTCGCAATGTTCGGAAATTCCGTAGCGACACGCAGAATCTTTTCAGGGTCATCATAAAAATCATTTTTCGCGGCAACAGCCATTCTGCAAAATCCTGCTTTCAAGTCCAGAAGTTCATAAACGTCAGGATTTCTTTCAAGCAGAATATCTTTGCCCGCAACCCCTATATCAGCAGTGCCGCGTTCAACATAAACAGGAACATCAAAAGGTTTCACCCAGAAACAGCGCATTTTTAAATTTTCATTTTCAAAAACGAGTTTTCTGCTGTTGTCTAAAATTCCGGGAAATTCGTAGCCTGCCGATGCCAGCAGCTTATAAACTTTTTCGCCGAGCCTGCCTTTTGGAAGAGCTATATTAAGCATTCTTTTCACCTCTTATAAGGTCGAGATATACTGCAAAGCCGATTGCGCGAAGATTTTTTTTGCCCATTAAATTCATAAGACCGTCATATTGTCCGCCTGACAGAATGCTCTCGGGAACTCCTTCTATGAAACCGCGAAAGACGATGCCGTTGTAATAATTCAGATTGCTGACAGCTGAGTAATCTATTCGGATTTTATCTTTATGTTTTTGAATCGAATTAACAATTTCAATGTCTTCCGGATTTTCGAGAAGTTCAATGATTTTTTTCGGAGCGTTGAGAGCTTTTAATCCGTGAATATTTTTGGCGGCGATACATTTCAGAATTTCATTTCTGTTCGGGTTATCTTCAAGAAGTTTCGAGACTGTTCCAGCATCCGCAACGTCAAGGACAAAATTTCTTCCGCCGGCAACAATTTCAAGGCTCTGCAATGCAAGTTCAATGACCTCACGGACGTTTTCATCAGTCAAAGCTCCGACGGATTCGATTCCAGCCTGTGAAATTTCGCGAAACGAATCTGCGTTTTTGGGAACGCGGTAAACTTTTTCATCATAATAAAATTTCTGAACATCTTCGGAATTTTTTGCGTGTTTTATTATCGACAGCGTAACGTCAGGGCGCAAAGCCATTAATTTTCCGTTAATGTCTGTGAACGTTAAAATGCTTTTTGAAGTCAGAAAATCTTTCTTGTCTGCATAAAAGTCATATTCTTCAAATCTGCTCATGCGGTAAAAAGAATATCCGCAGTCTTCATAAAGGCTTCGTAGATTCAAAGCCGCTCTTTCTTCGGGGCGTAATCTCAGGTTCAACAAAATTCCTCCTGCGTTTCATTTTTATTTTTATTAAATTTTGATAAAAATTTTCTGTGTTGCGTTAAATTTTTGTCGAGCAAAATAATATTTGCGGCTTTGCCGGGCTTGATGCTCCCGACAGATTTATCAATGCCGACAGCTCTTGCAGGATTTAATGACGCGCATTTAACGGCTGTTTCCAGAGGAATATTCATCTCTTTCACAGCAACGCGCACACAGTCAAAAAGATTTGTAACGCTTCCGGCTATTGTCGTTCCGTCTTCGAGTGTCGCAAGATTTCCGTGTTTAATGACTTTCAGACCTCCGAGTTCATAAACCCCGTCTTTCATTCCAGTGGCTTCCATTGAGTCGCTGATGAAAATAACGCGGTCATCGCCAAAAATTTTCAGCGTGTTTCTGACTACGGCAGGGTGAATGTGAACGCCATCGCATATTATTTCAGCACTTACATTTTCATTTTCGGCGGCGGCGATTATCGGACCGGGATTTCTGTGATGAATGCCGTTCATAGCGTTGAAAAGGTGCGTTACCTGTGTTACGCCGGATTCAAAAGCTCGTTTTGCTGTTTCATAATCGCAGTTTGTGTGAGCGAGTGTCAGGCGCGTGAAATTTTTCGCGGCGTTTATAAACTCAAAAGCTCCTTCGACCTCAGGTGCTATTGCGGCTGCTTTAATCAGATTTCCTGATGCTTTCTGCAATCTTTCAAGCATTTTTATATCAGGAGAGACAACATATTTTGGATTTTGTGCGCCGGTTTTGTTTTTTGAGATGAAAGGACCTTCAAGATATATTCCTGCAAGGTCGGGAAATTTTTTCGCCGCCGCCATTATCTGCAATAATTTTTCTTCCGGCAGAGTCATAGTAGCTGGACATATCGCAGTAACGCCGACTGAGTTTTCGTATTCGAGAATTTTTTTGAAAGCCTCCGGAGTTCCTTCACAAAAGTCATGTCCTGCACAGCCGTGAAAATGAATATCGACAAGACCGGGAACAGCATAAAAATTTTCAGCGTCGATAATTTCCGCGTCTTCAGATTCGTGTTCGGCTATGATGCCGTTTGAGATGTAAAGATCTCCGCGGTGAAATTCAAAATCCTGATTTAAAATGATTCCGTTTTTAATCGTAAAATTTTTCATTGTTGAATTATATAATAATGCGAAAAATACAGGAGGATTTTACGGTGTCGTCAATAACTCTCACAAACATAACAAAATTTTACGGAGACGTTCAGGTTATACAGAATTTCAGTGAATTTTTCAATGACCATGAATTTATAACGCTGCTCGGACCTTCAGGCTGCGGAAAAACCACGATGCTGCGAATGATAGCAGGCTTTGAAAAACCTTCCGGCGGCGAAATAAAAATTGATGACAGAATCGTAAGCGCACCGGGAATTTTTGTGCCGCCAAATCTTCGCGGAATAGGCATGGTCTTTCAGTCTTATGCTGTCTGGCCTCACATGAATGTCTTTGATAACGTAGCATATCCGTTGAAAATTCAAAAATTTTCACGCGGCGAAATTCAGAAAAAAGTCGAAAATATTCTCGAAGCCGTTCATCTTTCGCCTTACATTAACAGAATGCCCAATGAACTCTCAGGAGGTCAGCAGCAGCGTGTTGCACTCGCCCGCGCTCTCGTTGCGAATCCGAAAGTCCTTTTGCTCGATGAACCTTTGAGCAACCTTGATTCAAAACTCCGAGAGTCAATGAGATTTGAAATTAAAGAAATTCAAAAAAATTTCGGCATCACAGTCGTATATGTTACGCACGACCAGACCGAAGCCATGGCTATGAGCGACAGAATTATCGTTTTTGACCATGGAGTTGTTCAGCAGGCTGACACGCCGTTGAATATTTATAAAAATCCTGCAAATGAATTTGTTGCGGACTTTGTCGGAACGATAAATTTCATTGAAGGCAAAGTAAATCAAAATTTTATTGAGTTCAAAGGCGGTCAGAAAATGGAATATACGGGAGATAAACGAGGCTCTGTCATTGTTGCAGTGCGTCCTGAAAATATTTCTTTGAGGCGTGATAAAGGAATTTTGAAAGGCAGAATGCTTCAGTCATATTATCTCGGAGATATTAACGACTGCCGCGTTGATGTTGACGGAACTGTTTTCAGAGTTACAGCTCCGAGCCACACATACGGAGAATTTTCAGATTTGAAAAATTCCGAGGTGTGGCTGGATTTCAGTGAATATTTAGTGTTTTAGAGCTGAGATAGGAACTCGCAGCCATTGCAGCAACTGCGCCGTCTGATGCCGCTGTTATGACCTGACGCAAAAATTTGCTTCGTACATCACCTGCAGCGAAAATTCCCTCGACTGAAGTTTCCATTTTTTCATTTGTGATGATCCAGCCGCCCTCTTCAGCTTTGACCAGACCGCGCACACATTCATCTTCAGGCTCCTGACCCACAAACATAAAAACTCCCGCAACCGGAAGATTTGAAAGTTCGCCGGTCTTTACGTTTTTAATAACGAGATTTTCAACCATTCCGTTTCCTTCGATTTTTTCAACGACTGAATTATAAACGGGAACGATTTTCGGATTTGCAAGTGCGCGTTCGACCGAAGATTTTACGGCTCTAAACTCATCACGGCGGTGAATGATGAAAACTTTTGACGCGAATTTTGTGAGATATTCCGCTTCTTCAACAGCAGTGTTGCCGCCGCCGACAACCGCAATTTCCAAATCTTCAAAAAAAGCTCCATCGCATACAGCACAAAAACTCACGCCCTGTCCGATGTGTTCAGCTTCGCCCTCGCAGCCGAGTTTTCTGAAATGTGCGCCTGTTGCCACGATGACAGCTCCGGCTTCGATTTCGTTAATGTCTTTTCCTTTTTTCGTTACGACAATTTTTTTACCGTCTCTGATTTCGACTTTGCTTGAACTCACAGCGCGTATTTCAGCATTGAATTTCAGCGCGTGTTTTTTGAACATTTCGCCGAGTTCTGAACCTGAAGCGTGTTCAATGGCGGGATAATTTTCAACTTCATACGTATTGTTAATCTGACCGCCTGTTGCTCCTCGTTCAAGTACAAGGACATCAAGACCGGCGCGTTTGCCGTAAATTGCCGCGCTCATTCCCGCCGGACCTGCTCCGATAATGACAAGTTCACGTTTTTCCATGATATAAAAAATAAAATTTCCTTTCTGAAAAATTTTCGTCTGAAAAAAAACGCCCCTTTGACGAGGCGTTTCAAAATTAATTTTTAATTCTTGTCCGTAAATTCCGCATCTACAGTTTCGTTGTCGCTCGCTGAAGAATTTGAACCTGAAGCACCTGCTCCGG
>CAJODX010000024.1:0-3814 GCA_905233295.1 uncultured Synergistales bacterium
TTTTAAGCAGACAGAAAATTTTGTTTAATCTCCGTCTGCTTTTTGTGATTTTATTTTATTTTTTTTAGTCGTTGACCTGCGAGGTAGTGCCAAGTTTGAGCATCTGAGTTATGCTCGTAGATAACAAAGGAATCGGATCGACAAACTGTCCGCCCAAAATTAAACTGTAATGAAGATGCGGTCCTGTTACTCTTCCTGTGCTGCCGCTTTTCGCAACAACCTGACCTTTTGCAACTTTGTCGCCCTTTTTCACATTTATTTCGTTTAAATGAAAAAACGCCGTTATTACGCCGTTGCCGGAGTCTATATAAACGCTCCCGCCTGCGTAATAATGGAAGCCCGTCAATATAACCGTGCCTGCAAAAGGCGCACGAACAGAAGTTCCTGTTGCAGCTCTTATATCAGCACCGTTATGCCCGCTGCGTGGAACTCCGTTATAGACACGCTGAAAGCCGTAATGACTTGTCAGAGTTATATTCGCGAGCGGAGGCTGAGGAGGTGTTGTCCATCGTCTAGGCACTGTCATCGTACGTAATGCAGAGCCGATAAGTTTTGACTCGTTTTTAATTCTGCTCAGCTCTTTTTTCGGAGGGTTTACCATTTTCGGACTTACCGTCAAATTTTCCTGCGGATAAATCTTTTCGTTGAGAATAATTTTTCCTGAGGCTTTATATTTTTTGCCGTTCTGAATAAATTCAAAGAGAATGTCATACGCTCCGGGTTTTGTGTTGCGGACATCAGAGCCGAGAAGACCGTAGGAAATTTTTCCCGCGCCGCCCTGTTCAACATTAAGATTTATCGTTCTGTTCATCCATGTAACAGTCGGCTTTGAATAATCCGCGTTTGATGTTATTGAAACCGCAAAAGCCTGCCCGATGTCCCAGCTTGTCGGAAAATTCACCCATGATGCCGCAAATGAAGCCCCTGCTGCCGAAATTATGAAAATGAAACTGAAAATTATTTTTGCAAAAATCTTTTTCACCGTTCAATCACTCTCCGTTTAATTTTTCGATTAACTTTACAATAATGTCCGATAATTTTCCCGAAATTTTTTTCATGTTGTCAAGGACTTCCTCTTCTGTCAGCTTCGACTCTGAAATCCCTGCCGCCATGTTTGCAACACAGGACAGCACCGCAGTCTTCATTTCCATTGCGTTTGCCGTTATTACCTCTGGGACTGTTGACATTCCTGCGAGGTCTGCTCCCAAAATTCCAGCCATTTTTATTTCAGCAGGAGTTTCGTAAGACGGACCGGTGAACGCCGCATAAACGCCCTCTTTAAGTCCGAAGCTTTTAAGAATTTCCAGAATTTTTTCGTCATACGCGTGCGTCATATCTGGGAAACGGACGTTCCAGCGCGGTTCATTCACGCCTATCAGAGGATTCATTCCCATGAGATTAATATGATCTTTCACGGCAATGATGTCGCCTATTCTGAAATTTTTATTTATTGCGCCCGATGCGTTTGTTGCGATATATTCTTCAACGCCGAGCATTTTCAGAACACGCACAGGAAACGTTACAGCCTGCATTGAATATCCTTCATAATAATGCACGCGTCCCTGCAGCAGAATTATGTTTCTGTTATGAATTTTTCCGAAAATAATTTTTCCGGCATGTCCGGGAGCAGTCGAGCGCGGCCAGTTTGGAATTTCAGCTGTATCAATAATAATTTTTTTATTGATAATGTCTGCAATGCCGCCCAGCCCTGAGCCTGATACGACAGCCGTTGAAGGTTTGTCAGCGATAAATTTTCTGATGAAGTCAGCAGCTTCCTTTGCTTCATCATAATTATAAAAACTCATTTTTTTCTCCTTTTCAGATTTTAAAATTTTGAAAAAAAATTTTTTTGCAAGAAATATTTTTTTGTCGTAAAATATCATAGCTTTACGTTAATAATAGCATTAAAAATTTTTAGAAGGCATTAAAAATTTTTAGAAGGCAGTAAAAATTTTTAGAAGGCAGTGGAAATAAAACGAGCAAAGCAACGGAAGAAGTAACAAGACGTAATTTAAACAAACTGCGGCGCGAAATGGGTTCCGAAGTTTGTGCAGCTATGGACGATCCGACCGTTGTTGAAGTTATGCTCAACCCTGACGGCACAGTCTGGACGGACAAACTCGGAGTTGGAATGCAGTATCTTTGCGACATGGAAGACGTTAAAGCTCTTCAAATGCTCGGCACTGTTGCGCATATGCTCGGCACTGTCATTAATGCGGACAATCCGAAAGTCGAAGGCGAACTTCCGGGCAACGGAAGCCGTGTTGAAGGTGTTATCCCGCCCGTTGTGCCGCGCCCTTCGTTCAATTTAAGAAAAAAAGCCTCAGCAGTCTTTTCACTCGAAGAATATGTAAAGAGCGGACGGGCTCAGCCCGGAGATATTGAAATTTTGCGCGATGCCGTAAGAACACGCAAAAATATTCTCGTTGTCGGCGGTACAGGCACAGGCAAAACAACGTTCGTCAACGCCATCATCAATGAAATCAAATTATTAACGCCCAAACACAGGTTATTGATCCTCGAAGACACGCAGGAACTTCAATGCACTGCGGAAAATTTTGTCGCTATGAGAACGAATGACAGCATAACAATGCAGGATTTGCTGAAAATAACAATGCGCCAGCGTCCCGACAGAATTTTAATCGGCGAAGTCAGAGGCAAAGAAGCTCTCGACATGATAAAGGCATGGAACACAGGACACCCCGGCGGAGTCTGCACTGTTCACGCCAATGATGCACGCGCAGGACTGTTAAGAATTGAACAGCTTATATCAGAAGTTTCTGAAGCTCCTATGAGAGAACTTGTCGCAGAAGCAATCGACATTGTTGTTTTTCTTGTGAGAGATCCGAAAATAGGACCTAAGCTTGCGGAGCTTATCGCGGTTGACGGTGTAAAAAACGGCGATTACGTCTTTCGCGATATGCGGAAAAAGGAAGATTAGAGATTAAGAGCCTCAAAAAAAATTTTCAAAGGTTCTTATCCTTTATTCTTAAAAAATGTTTTATTTTTGAAAGGAGTTTTTTCATTATGATTTTCAAGAGTCTTTTAAGACATCGTTCAGCGGTTTTTGCAACGCTTTTCGTTTTCGTTCTGCTCGCAGTTCCTTTTGCGGCACAGGCTAACGAAGTCCCCACCAAAGATGACAAAGTGCCTTGGGAGGGTTCGCTTGAAACTCTCGTTAAAACGATTTCCGGTCCTACGGCTCTTTATGTTTCAATGATCGGTCTTTTCTTTGCCGGCGGCTATTTAATTTTCGGCGGAGAACTCGGGCCCTTCACGAGAATGCTGATGATGATCGTTCTTGTCGGCTCAGTCCTTACTGGAATTTCAAACATCGTCTTAAAATTTGTAAACAGCGGCTGTGTTCTTCTTTAATATTTTATGGACGAACAGATAAGGGTTGCACCTGTACGGAGAAGTTTGACGCGGCCAAGGCTGATTTTCGGTTGCGACCGCGTCCCTTTTATGCTGTTGCTGTTAATCTGTATGGCTCTCGGCTTGCCGGGCGGTGTTGCATCGGGAAATTATTTGAACGTTCTGATAGCCGTTGTGCTTTTTGTTCTCGGAATAAAATTTCTTGCAGCAGTAACAAAATATGACCCTGACGCTCTGCCTGTTTTCAGGCGTGCCATACAGTACGGCGACATATACTCGGCTTCTTCAGGGGTATCACAGCCGGATAAAAAATTCAGTTAAAAAAAATTAATTTCAGGAGGGCTACAATGGCAAAAAAGCCGGAAGGAAACGGTTTTGCGGAACTGCTTCGTTATTCGCATATGGCAGCTCCCGAGGTTATGGGCTTGAAAGACGGCGG
>CAJODX010000024.1:3848-19985 GCA_905233295.1 uncultured Synergistales bacterium
ATTTGGGCGCAATGATGTCTCACACGATTTCACAGCTTGATGTCCGCTGGTGCGTGCATTTTGAGTTTTTCCGCCGTGAAGTCCGCGAATATCCTCGCGGAGATTTTACGGAAACGACAACAAAGTTAATAGATTTAGAACGGGACGCGCAGTTTCATCGTGAAGCCGGACATTTTGAATCTGTTCAGGCGATGTTTTTGACTTACGTTCCGCCCGCATTTGAAAAAAGCAAATTTGTCCAGAGAATAAGGCGGCTTTTGCTCGGCGTTGTGAGTGCTGAAGAAGATGAACTTGTTGACCGCCAGCTCGCAAGATTTGAGGCTGTTGTCAAACGAATCTACGACTCTTTGTCTTTGAGTATGAAAGTCCGCCGGATGACTTTCACACCTGACGAAGAGGGCGGATATTCCGGAACATCGGAACTTTTGGAATCCATTAATGCCTGTGTAAACGGCTACTGGCATCCTACAAGGCTTCCGGCGTTTCCTTACTATCTTGACTGTTTCCTCGCACGCGACTGTATCAACGGCAATATGCTGAATTATAACGGCGAATATGTTCAGTGCATTTCATTGATGAATTATCCCGCCGGAACATTCCCGACAATGCTTTACTCGCTTCAGACTTTGCCTGTTGAATTTCGTTGGTCGAACAGATTTTTGCTGACGGACATTCAGGCTTCGATTTCGCAGATGGAGGCGTTGCGGCGTCAGTGGCAGCAGAAAGTCAAAAGTTTTTCGTCTCAGCTGACTGGCGTTGAGAGTTCACGTGTTGACCATGACGCGGCTTCAATGGTCGAAGATCTGGATATGGCACTGAAAGACGCGAGAAGCGGAGATATGTCTTTCGGAAATCATACATCAACAGTGATCATTCGCCACAGAGATCCTGAAATCCTTGCAGATACAGCGCGTGAAATCGTGAAAGTTTTTGAACGTGCTGGCTGTTCGGCTCAGATTGAAGATATGAACAATCTTGAAGCGTTTTTAGGTTCGCTGCCTGGACACGGACAGGAAAATGTCCGCAAGCCTTTAATAACGAGCGTGAACTTTGCCGACATCGTCCCTATTTCAACTGAATGGCTTGGCTCAAAGACATGCCCTTGTCCTTTCTATCCGCCTAATTCACCTGCGTTGCTGCAGGCTGCTGCGAGCGGAGCAAGTCCGTTTTCGCTGAATCTTCACAGCGGAGATCTTGGACACACGCTGATACTCGGTCCTACGGGTTCGGGAAAGTCAACGTTGCTTGCGACAATAGCTGCACAGTTCCAGAGATATAAAAACGGACAGCTGTTTTTCTTTGATAACGGACGTTCAATCTTTCCTCTTTGCGAGGCTCTCGACAATTCGGCATTTTACGATTTAGGGCGTGCTGAAGGCGAAATAAATTTATGTCCTCTTGCTGAGATTGATGATCCTGACGTTATGCTGTGGGCTTCCGAATGGATTGAAATGCTCGTTGAACTCGTTTCGCCGGGACTTGTAACGCCTCAGAGAAGAATTTTACTGAACGAAGCTCTTCAGAATCTTGCTGCAAGTACGACAAAGCCCGAAGAAAGAACTTTGACGGAATACATAACTTCGATTCAGGACAGAGAAATGAAGGCGGCGTTAGGCTATTACAGTTTAAGTCAGAGCGGCGGCTACATTCTTGATGGAGATAGAAACGACATCAGCTACGCGGCGTTCAATGTTTTTGAAATCGGCGGACTTCTCGAAAGAGATAAAGTCGCTCCTGCGGTTCTGACATACTTATTTTTCCAGATTCAAAGAAGATTGAAAGGCGCACCTTCGCTTTTAGTTGTTGACGAGGCGTGGACGGCTTTGAGAGACCCTCTTTTCGCGGACAAGATTCGCGGCTGGCTCAAAACTTTCAGAAAACTGAACTGCGCCGTTATTCTGGCAACTCAGTCGATTGCGGACGTTGTCAACAGCACGATAAGAGATCCCGTCTTTGAGAGCTGCCCGACAAAAATTCTGCTTGCAAATCCTGATGCACGCGGCGAACAGTTAGGAGCATTTTACAGGGAATTTTTACAGCTCAACGAACGCCAGATAAATCTTCTTGCACACATGGTAAGGAAACGCGAGTATTACATTCTTTCTCCTGACGGTCGCAGAGTTTTCAATTTAGGACTTGGACCTGTTGCGCTTGCCTTTGTCGGTGCGAGCAGCGGCGAGGAACTTTCAACCGTTGAAAGTCTGAAAGCGACTTACGGTCGTGTATGGCCGGCTGAATGGCTGAAAATCCGCGGTCTGCCTGACTGGGCTGAAGAATGGCTGAGACTTGATGAAGAAATGCACCCGGAAGACGGTGAGAAAGTTGCTTCGTAAATCTGTTGCAATTCTCGTTTTAACATGTCTGATAAGCTCTTTGTTTGAGCCTTTGATGGCTTATGCAAAAAACACGCCTGACTGGTGGCCCTACTGGGAAGTTTTCGGAGACAGAACTAAATGCCCCGTTGATGATGAAACAAAATGGCACGCAAAATATTGCAGCTGCTGGATGCCTTTGGGCTGGGCATTTGAGCCGATAAAATATACTACTCAAAAGAAATGGCGTAATGCTCAGTTTGAACGTTACTGGAAATGGTGGTCGCGTATCGAAATGAACTACGATGCCATGATTCGCACTGAAGAAAGCGAAGCAAAATATTCGTCGGACGCAGATAAAATCATGGAGCAGAGCGACGCTCTTCTGAGGGCGGCTAATGCGCTGTGCGTTGCTGATAACTTTGATTCGGCGTTCGACGTTTATTTTCCCGATTATGTCGATTTTGTGTCAGCGTCAGTCGAAGAGATGAGACTTCTTCAGCAGTGGATTAATTTAGAAAACGCATGGGTCATAAGTCTGGCAAAATACGGCAAAAGCCGCGATGCCGAGCAGAAAGAACTCGATGAACTTTACAAGCTGATATGGGAGAATGAAAACGCCATTGCCAAGGCTGAAGACGTTATACAACAGATTATCGGCTTCAAACTCGGCGGTGTTGTTGATTTTATTTTCGGACAGCTCACAACTTTGCTTCGCTATCTCGAAAAATTTAATGAGAACATTCTAAAATTCTTCGGGGACATCGGACAAGTTATCGGGCCGGCAATACAGAAATTTAAGGACATTGTAGAGAATATGACCGATGTCATGCAGCAGCTTCAAGACAGGCTCGACAGCGTTAAAAATTTTATCTCAAACACTATCGGCAAAATTCCTCTTGTCGGCGAGACGATAGCTGATTACATAAATAAAAACCTTGACATAAACGAAATCAAGAATAAGTTCGCAGGAGAGCTGAGTCCCGGCAATATCATGGGTCAGATGCTCGATGTGTTCAAAAATCTTAAAAATCTGGACATCGAAGAATTTCTCAAAGGCAAATGGAAAGATCTTATCGAAACAGTTCTGGGAAAACTCGGTATAGCCGGCGATATTTTGAAAGAAATAGCGAGTTTAGACCCGTTAAAAGCTTATAAGTACGGTCAGACACAGGCGCTTCAAGCTGTCGGAAGCCAGACCGCTCACATGGCTCTCATTGCAAACAGAACAAGCAGAGAACTTTCAGGATTTATGGAAATGCAGCTCACTGCCGAACACACGAGAGTCTCGCGCAAGACCGCAGTCCGCAGCAACATGATAATCGCAGGCAATAAAGCAAAGACAGCCAAGAGCACTAAGAAAGTCAGATTAGGCTTTAATTAAAAAGGAGAGATGAAAATTATGAGCAAATCCTTGTTAAAAATTATTTCGCTGAGTTTGATTTTCATTCTCGTTACGCCGATGTTCTATGACGCTTTTAATGCCAGAATTGTCTTTGCTGACGAGGGCGTAAAAGGCGATCTTCCGTTTGAAAGCGTCAACAGAGATCATTATTTCCGCATGGTCGAGATGTGCTGGCCTAAATATCTTCAAAAACTGATACGAAAGCTGGCAAACTGGGCGATTGATAAAATCGGTGAAAATATTTTACGAGCTATTCCTCACGTGGGTAATTGGTTTGGAGAAATGTGGGATAAATTCAAGGTCTTCCGCGAAAAAGTTGACTTGCCGATATTTCCGCGCTGTAACTGCAAGGACGATGACAACACGCAGGACTCGGCTTATCTGCCGCTGAACTGGATGTTTTCGCAGCACTACATCAAAGACCAGATTAAAGATGAACGCATGACGAAAAAATTTCCGACAATGGAGGGAAACCAGCACCCGATGTTTCTGTCAGCCGATATAAAACCAAAATCGTATTACAAAAGGTCAACGGCGCAAGGCTACATGGCTTTCCAAGTAAATACTTTTTATAATGTCCGTAACTATGATGTGTTTTTGCTTCACGGTACGGGAAATTATGACAGAACTTATCCCATTTACAACGGTTTCACGCCGATTATAGACGAACAGCAGAGGCTCGCGGACAAGTGGCGGAGAACTCATCTCGGCTATATGCTCTATATAAGCAGGATTCAAAAAGCTGAATTCGACGATAGAACGCTGTCATGGCGTGCAGAGGCTCTTGAAGATATTTTCACTACTGTCAGTCGCGATATACCTTTCGATAAAAAAACAGTCAAGGAGAAAGACAACAAGTTGTGGGATCCTCTGGAATGGTTTAAGGAAATTGAGAAAATCGAAACAACCGAGGATAAAAAGAACATGTCTTTAGGACAGACTGTGGCGTTACAGCGAGTAGGTGCTCCTGTACACTTACTTGCCGAGCAAATCGAGAGCAACGCTTTCACGAGTTATACAGTTAATGAAGTTGCCGGGCTTGCATTGCAGACTAAAAAATCAACGCGTCAGGCATTCCACAAAAACGTTGATTTAATGGGACATCATGCGGCTTCAAAAAAATCTGCGGGCAAGAAAACAAAGCTGGGATTTAATTAAAATGAAAAAATTTATTGCGGCATTATTTTTAGTTTTAATTTTTGCCCGTGCCGGCGAATGTCTTATGGCTCAAGAACCTGCTCAAATGGCAATAGCTATAATGATTCAGGAAGAAATAAAGACGCTGGAAAAAATCCTTAATAATCAAGACAAAATGCTCAAGCGTTGGAACACGTCAAGCAGTGAATACACAACTATGAGAGACAGGCGCAATGATATTCTGAACGGGCTCAAAAATTTAAGAGACGAGTTATCAAAGGCTAAGAGATTTAATCACTTGGTTAATAATATCGACAGCATTTTGAAAAGCCGACACCCGGATTGGTACGCCAACATGACGCTTGACCAAGTGAAAGAGAGGCAGACGGCTCGCGAAACAAAATTAAGAGATACCGTGAAAGCCTATCTTACTGCGTTCAATAAATCTCAGTCATTGCACGAAGCCGATTGGAAAGCACGCGATGCTCTTTGGGAAGTTCTCAAGAAGCCCAACGGTCAAACGCAGGCTATTCAAGCGCTCGGCGGTTTTATTGAACATGCCAACACTATGATGGTCATGAATGAACAGGCTATCCAAGCGTTCATTACGATGTTCGCTGAATACGAACGCGATGAAATGGACGAGCGTCAAGACTTCGGCAAAGCGACTCTTGAAGTCTGTTCAAAGTTAAAAAATCACAATCCTGTGGCAAAGAAATGCAAACTTGGATTTTAATCATGAAAAATTTCATTACGGCTTTGTTTGTTTTTATTTTCCTGATGCTGTGTGTCAGTGCAGGTTACGCTGATGATAACGATGATATTTGGGAGCAAATTCAAGAAGAGTTAGGAGAGCTAGATCCGTCGACAGACATCGGAGAATGGCTTGATTCGCAAGATATACCCAGCGTTGACATACCTCCCGAAAATGAAATGTCAAAAGACCAATCGGGCGATAAATCAGGCGACAAGTCAGGAGATAAATCAAGCGATAAAGTCGTGTGGGCGCAGGAGCCTTCGCAGCTCGCGATAGCTATTCTGACGTTTTTTGAAATGAGAACTCTGCAGACAATCGAAGAAGACCAAGAGAAAATGCTCAAAAAATGGGACAGCGGTAAGATTGATGCGAGACGCAACAAAATTATCAACAACATCAAGAACGGCAGAGATATTTTAGCTAAATCGCCGGCTTTTAATCATTATGCGAAAGAGATTGACGCGCAGATGTCAGCCCGTTACCCGGACTGGAAGCCGCTCATGACCATTGAAGAAATGGCCAAGCGCATTAACGAACGCAATAATAAATGGAAAGAGAGTCTCAAAATTTATCTGAAGTCAATGAACGCTACAACTTCGCATTTAGCTGACGATTTGGATATGCGCAATGAACTTTTGAAGATAATCAAAAAGCCCGAAGGTCAGGTGCAGGCATTGCAGGCGATAGGCGGATATTTCGACCACATGAACATGATGCTGACGCGCGATGAACAGACTATTCAAAGTCTTATTACAGTCATGGCGGAACGCAGACTCGATGCGCAGGACGAACGCAACGATTTGGATAACGCAGTGAAAGAGGTCGGGACTTCTATGAAAAAGCATAATCCAAAAACTAAAAAACGAAAAATAGGATTTTGAAAATGCCGAAAAAATTTTTTTGTATAACTTTTGTATTTTTAATATTGCTGCTGACAGTCTCCGAATCTTTCGCGGCATCTCCGGCAGCACTTGACCCTACGATTGATTCGGCGATTGAATATGCGGCAAACATTTCAAATTTTTCATCAGGAACTGCCGATGCAATACTGAAAATCGCGAGAAAATTGTTTTTATGGCTTGCGATGCTGTCTCTTCTGCTCGGAATGGGGCGAATGGTGCTGACCGGCGAGAGCAATGTCGGAACTTTTGTTGTACATATTGCTAGGTGGCTTTTGTACGTTGGAATTTTTCAATGGCTGATGTCGAGCCTTTCGAGCGCGTCATTTATTCCCAAAATAATAATAAACTCTTTCGTGCAGATTGCGTCCAACATCGGCGGCAGCGACAGCATTGAAATTGCTCCCGATGAAATTTTATCGGCAGGCATAAGGATTTACGGCGTAATCGTTGAACGCGGCTGGAACGCAGGCTGGGGAGATTTTCTCGGAATAACTTTCATCGGCATAATAATTCTTGTTGTCATTGCAATGATTGCAGGTTACATTGCCGTTGCAGTAGTCGAAATGCACCTTGTTATATGCGGCGGAGCGGTGCTGCTGGGCTTCGGCGGTTTTGAATATACACGCGACATAGCTTTAAGTTATTTAAGATACGCTATTTCAGTCGGCATAAAACTTGTAATGATAACGATAGTTTATTCGCTTGCGGCAACACTAATTCCGCGATGGGAAACTGCATTCCAAAATTCAACGGATATGACAGCTCTCATAACGGGTGCCGGACAAATTCTCGGAGCTTCGATAAGCGTTTTGATGATAGTGAAAATAATCCCGAATATCGCGCAGTCAATCGTGAACAACGCTGCGATGACGTTCGGTCATAATGCGCCTGCTGTCGGCTATACATCTTATGTCGAAACAAGAGGTGTGCCGTGGATAAATCCGAATTCTTTTGCGGGTCGTATTGCAAATTCCTTCATAGGTGCCGGCGGAAGAAGCTATCAGGCGAATATGAACGCGGATTCGATTCAGGTTCGTACAGCAAGAGCAGATGAAGTCATGTTCAGCGAGGGCGGACTCAATCAAACTCAGATAAAACCTCCGAGCGGAAGTGAAACTCAGGCAAGGACGGAAACTTTTACGAATTACGTGCCGCCTGCAAGAACAACAAGAAATGATAATGACAGAAAATAAAAAATTTTTAACAGGAAGTGAAAGAGCCTAAAATGTTCGGAAACAAAAAAGAAAAGGTGCAGGAGCAGGAAAATCCCTATCTTGCGGCACGCAGAGAATACGGCGACCGTTACGGTGCTGCTGTAAATGAAGCGGCGCGCTGGAGACAGATTTGCTTTTTCCTGCTCATGGTGTGCATGGCGTTCGGAGCGATGATGATATGGCTGTCAAGTCAGAACAAAGTTATTCCTTATGTCGTTCAGGTTGATAAACAGGGATATACCGTTGCTATAAAACCTGCGAGCGAAGCATCAGGAGCTGACACGAGAGTTATCATAGCCGCTTTGAGCCGTTTCATCACAAATTTCAAGACAATCGTTGCCGACCGTTACGCACAGCGCCAAATGGTTGACGAGGTTTACAACTATCTTGCACAGGGCAGCCCTGCTGAGAGTGTTGTAACGCATTATTACCGCGAGAACAGTCCGTTTGAAGCGAAACGCACAGTTCTTGTTGAAATCGTTTCTGTTCTCGGTGTCGGAACAGACGGAAAATCATGGCAGATTTTATGGACTGAAAAACAGGTTTCCGGCGGCGTTGTGTCGGAAAGCACAGAGTGGCGTGCCATTGTGTCAATAGCAATTTCGCCGCTTCAGGATATGGCTGAGATTCTTAAAAATCCGCTTGGAATTTATGTAAAAGAGCTGAATATGGCGCAAGACGTTGTAAATAACTGAGCCGTAATTTTTTAAAGAAAGGTTGTTAAATTCAGCGATGAAAATATTAAAAATTTTTGGTGTTTCGTTAATGTCTTTTCTTGTTTTCCCCGCCGTTCTTTTTGCGGCAGTGCCCGGCTATGATCCTGAGACGGGGCAGATTATTCTTCCCTCTGAAGTTAATTTAGGCGATAATTTTAATTATCTCTACCAACAGCAGCAGCCGGTGGATTTAACCGAAGAGCCGCAGATGACCGATGCACAGTATGAACAGTATCAGAACTCTCTTGAAGATGCCCGTGAAGAACGTGCGCGCATTCAGCAGTGGGAGAAAATGGACAAGGCAATCAAGCTGCGCCGTTATGACGAACTTGTTTTTGATATGCGAAAAAATTTTGAAGATGCCAAAGCCGCAACGAATCCTTTTGTAGGCGAACAGGGTTACGTTATTTATCCTTACGGTGAAGTTGTGCCGATCATAACGTGCCGTCCTCTGAGAATGACCGATGTTGCTCTTGAACCCGGCGAGTCAATAATGGGCATTCATGCAGGAGATACAGCGCGCTGGCAGTTTGCACCTTCGCAGTCAATGAAAAACGGTCTTGCTGTGGCACACATCGTTGTAAAACCTTTACAGCCCGGCATTTCAACAAATTTGCTGATTCACACTGACAAAAGGACTTACAATCTTGATTTCACATCAACGGACGGAGTGAATTATCTTCGCGGCGTTGCTTTCTCGTATCAGCAGAATGATTTGTCGAATATGTTTGTGAGAAATTTGAACACAGCACTGCCGAAAAAGGCTCTCGAAGATGAAATTCAGTCAGGCATGGACGGCGTTGAACTTGAAGAGCTTTACACTCAGTACGCAATCGAAAACAAAAATAAAGTTGACTGGAGTCCAAACGCTGTCTTTGATGACGGAACAAAAACTTATATCCGTATGCCTGCAAGGTTCAGCGAGACACCGGCATTTTATATCGTTGTAGATAAAAAGCCGACGCTTGCGAATTACCGCGTGAAAGGACGCTATTACATTGTTGACAGAGTTTTTGACAAGGCATATTTGAGAATCGGCGCAAAAACCGTAACGATAACACGCAGGGATAAACTCATTGACACAAACATTCAGGCAAACCGCGAGGAAGAAATCATCAGGCAGGCAGAAAGACGGGGTGTACGCAGGTAAATGGCAGAAAAAGACAAAGACTTTGAACAGCCGGGGCTTGACCGTTTCACACCCAAAGGGAACAGTGCCGCAAAAAAAAGCACATCTTCTTCAAAACGCCTTGCAATGTTCATGTTTATGGGTGCAGGAGCTGTTTTTACTCTTGTTACGGCTGCAATAATGGGTTCTGAACAGATCGTAAGGGGCGGAAGACCTCCCGAGCAGATTGTCAGACCTTCATCAAGCGCATCAGCGATAATTCCGCCGATTGAACTTCGTGCGCCTGACCCCGAACCTGAAGAGGAAGAAGATTTAACGACAAGTCAGGCATTTGAAGAAGCTCAACAAAATTTGCCGGCTTTGTCCGCTGCTCAGCTTGCGCCTTTAATTATGCGTCAGCAGCAGCCTCAGGTAAGGCGTTCCGTTGTTCCCGCCTACGGCAACAGAAGTTCGCGTATGCCTTTTATATCAAGAATCAGGAGAGATGCTCACGAACAACGAATGACCGCAGCGGCAGCACAGACTGCTGTTACGGGATTCGGCGGCGGTTCAGCGGAAAATTCTATGTCAGGAGTCGATGCTCTTGACGCTTCATTGCAGAACGGCGGCTCAGGAATGACAATGAACATGGACATGTCATCAGGAACTTCATCTGCTGGAAATTCACTGTTAGACCCGAACGGCTGGGACAGAAAAGAATCTTTCATAAATCAGCCTTTGCCTTCGGAATATTCAAGGCACACCGTAACAGACCCGCGCAGCAATTACGAAATCAAAGCCGGAACTGTAATCCCGTGCGTTTTAATCTCGGGGCTTAACTCGGACTTACCAGGCAACGCAATCGCACAGGTTTCTGAAAATGTATGGGACACGGTAACGGGACGTTTTCTTTTAATTCCGAGAGGTTCAAGGCTCATAGGCAACTATGACAGTCAAATATCTTACGGACAGAACCGCGCTCTCGTTATATGGAACAGATTAATTTTTCCCGATGGCTCGTCAATCGTTCTTGACAATCTGAAAGGCACTGACCAGTCGGGCTATGCAGGCTTCAAAGGTCAGGTCAACAAACATATCGGCTCTTTGATTACGTCTGCTTTGCTTGTGTCTTTACTCGGTGCTGGCGTTGAACTTGCAGAACCCAACAACAACAATAATAATAACAACAATAACAACAACCGAAAGAACGTCGGCAATATTCTTTCAGAAAGAGTTGCAACGTCTATTGCGGACGCTCTGACACAGATAATACAGCGCGAAGTTCAAAGACAGCCTACATTGAAAATAAAACCGGGCTATCGTTTTATGATAATGGCTCAGCGGGATATTATTTTTCCGAGAACGTGGCGGCATTAAATGAAAAAAGAAAAAAAATTTGCACTTGCAGTGATAATTTTCGGGGCGGTATGTGCCGCTCCGTTTTTTACGGGAAAAATCCTCGTCAATACAACTCCGTCAGTGCCGGTCGGCTTGTGGCTGAAAGATGACGGCAAAATAAAACGCGGCGATGTTGTTCAGGTTCCGTTTGAATCTTTTAAATTTATTGAATGGGTGCCTGAGGTTTATCGTAAAAAAAATTCGTGGGGAAATATTCCGTATTTGAAAAGAGCTGCCGGACTTCCCGGAGATTCAGTTGAGCTTATGCCGGACGGACTGTTGAAAATTTCCGGAAAAGTCATTTCAAACAGCGCGGCAATTTCATTTGATAATGCCGGAAACAAGCTTGAAACTTATCCGCTTCCTTTGACGCTTGAATCTGATGAAATATGGCTCACGAGCGACACTGAACGCGGATTTGATTCACGTTACCTCGGACCTGCAAAGCTGAGCGAATGTCATAAAGTTCTGCCCTTAATCACAAAATGAAAAAAACTCCCCTGTAAAAGCGGGAGTTTCTTAAATTCAGCAAACTGATTTTACACTGACGAATTTATTTTTTACGAAACTTCAGAGCAAACATCAGTGCGAACACTGCACCAAGTCCAAATCCTGCATCACAGCCGCCGCTGCTGCCTCCAAGTGCAGAATCTTCGTCTTCAGCTGAAGCGACAACGGGCGTATATGTGTTGTCTGCTTCCATGTAGGCAACGATGTTCACGTTGTTCTCGTCCAGATTGTCAGGAACTGTGTTTATGACATTTCCATTATCGTCCATGAAAACAGCCTCTTCAACTTCTTCAGCCTCGCCGTCAGCTGCGAAAACATCAGCAGTTACGCCAACGTTTTTGACGTTCTTGAGCAGGTGAAGGAAAATCTTCATGCCCGGCGTAAGAATATTTTTCGGAACTGCAAGCATGTAAATTTTAGATTCTGTTACCTGAATTGTTTCAAGAACAACAAAATTGTCTTCGCCCTCTGTGAGTGTTGCTCCTGCATCGCTCAAGGCAGTTTCCAACTCATCAGCTGTGAAATTCGTAGGAGTTTTCGTTGCGTTGTTGTCATCAAGAGTTGACACTTCACTTGAAACACCGTCAGGAAGTCCGTTGTTGCCAAAGATTTCTTTGACCAGATTCTCGACAGTTTTTTCATTTTTCACAGCGTTTTGAGCTGCTTCGCTGGGAGTTGCGGCTTTAGCCTCAACAGGCTCAGGCAATGACGACCCTGACGCTTCTACAGTTATCGAAATTTCTTTTGAGGCTGTTCCGGCTTCATTCGATGCGCTGACGGTGAATTTATAGGTCTTTGCCTCAGCAGTCAATGAAATTTTGCCGCTTATTGTGGCGTAAGTACCATTTTCACTGTAAGTCAAGCCGTCAGGAAGTTCACCGCTAGTTGTCCATTTAAGGTTCGAGCCCTGTGTTGCGCTGATTGTAACTTCCGTTACAGTATCGCCTCTCTTGGCTGTGAAACTTTCAACAGAAGCTGTAAGTACCGGAGCAGTATCGTCTGCTGTGTCAACATTCAGGTTTTTCACCCATTCTGCAACACTGTCGCTGTAAATCGTGTACTCAAATTCGGTCATAGGCTTATAAGTCGGGTAAATGTAGTTAGGCTGATTCGTTTCCTGACCGCTAAGCTTATAAGTGCCCGATGTAACCGTGCCGTTCGGATCATTGTACGGACTTCCAAGATATTTCCAAGCAACGAGTTTTGTAACGGAGTGGTCGGTTTCGCCCCATGCCTTGAACTGCCATGAAAGGAAGCCGGAAATGCGTACATGCTTTTCAATCCATTCTTCACTCTTGCCTGCTTCAGTGTAAAGATCCGTAAGAACGTTGTAGGTATCCTGAGCGACAGCAGGGTTTGTATCGTCTGCTTCGCCGTTTAACAGCCACACGGAAACTTCGTTGTCAATAACCGCCGTTACTTCTTCTTCTTCCCATTCAGAGAAGCTGCTGTGTTCCACTGTGCGGTCCATTGCGTCCATATCGACGAATCTTGTTCCGAAATTACCGTTGCACTCAACATAAGCGTTGATAAGGTCAGGACGCTGACGGATTACATCAGAGGCAATGAGTGTTCCCTGAGAGTTTCCTACGATTGTTATGTTATCGGGGTCAGCATTCCAGTTTGCGATGGCGTAGTCCATTGCACCGGCGATTTCAGCCGCTGAAGTTTCTATGTCGTGGTAATGGACGTTGACGCTCATAATGATTGCTTCAGGATACTGTCTGTGCCACTCTGTCATCATAACGTCATAGACTGTGTTACAGCCGGGGTTGTTCGCATCGGTTTCGCCTTCGTAAGTATTTCCGTCGGAGGTCTTGCCGTTGACCATTTCCCAGTAGCATACGCCCATACCTGTCTGGTAGTCGATTACAGGATAGGGTTCAGCGCGCGTTTTATCGTAGTTGTCCGGCCAGATTACGAAAACAGGAACGTAACCTTTGCCCTCTGTACCCTGAGCTTCGTTGATAAGCTCGTAGCCTTCAGCTGCTTTATCAAGGTTTACCATTGTAAGCTCGATTTTGTCAAGGTCATCGGAAAGGATCGTTTCTTTCCAGACTGTGTTGGTGAGCATTTCGCCGGTGCCGTTTGTTGAGGGTATGCCGTTCTTAACGCTAACGCTTGCACCGCCTACACAGAGGACAAGGTCTAAATTCTTTCTGCGCTGTAAGCCTTTGCCGATTTTGTTCGGGTAAATTGTAACGCCAAGCTTGTCAGTTGTTTCTTCACTGCCGTAATGGAGTTTGCCTTCCGAGTCAACATACCAAGCTGAACTTGTGCAGAGAGTTCCGTAAGTTTCGCGGGTACGGTCTGTTATCTTGTCAGTAGTTTGCGAGTCGATTGTCAGTGTAACTTTGTTGCCCTCGACAGCGATGCCGGTAATAGTCAGTGCGCCAAACTCAGGATTGTTGAAGCCGCGGTCATAGACTGCATAGTCCGTAGCTTTTACGCCGGAGAGATCCGTTCCGTCCTTATAGACGATTTCAACTTTGCCGACCTTGTAGCCGTAGAAACATGCTTCAGCAGTAGCTTGAATGCTTTCGATTGCTGTATCTGAAGGAGCGGAGGACTTTTCGAGCGCCCAGTTGATGAAGTTATCTGCATAAACGGTATATTCATGCCCGTCTTTTGTGCCCTGATCGCCGCCTGTCGTGCGGATACCGCGTGTTATGATTTCATAGTTGCCGCCTATTTCAGATTTCTTATTGTAGTTGAGAATGCCGCCGGGCAATACATCACAGCTTGAACCGTAGTAAATACCGCGCCCGTTTCTGGGTTCGCCGAAATACCAGTAATTGATTCTTGTTGTTGAGTGGTCGCTCTCGCCCCAATAATAGAAAAGTTCTGAAGGAAAAGCTGTCAGGCGTAAGTTTTCATTAATCCAGTCATCGTCCATGCCTGCTTCCTTGTAAGCACTTGTCTGTTTTTCAACGGCATCAATGTTGTTGAAATCCTGTTCAGCGTCAAAAATCCAAGCACGCAGACCTGTTTTTGCTACTGCAAGACGGTCATCATCGCTCCAGAGGTCATAGCCACTGGTCGGACCGCCGAACAGACCGTTATTGCAAAGGAATGTGCCGATAGTGAAATCATAAACAGTTTTGTCAAGAGATTTTGTACGCTCGCTGCTGCCCCATGTCATGGCATCCTGATCATTTGTGTAGGGTTGACCTGCCAGAGCCTGAATAATGGTGCTTGCTGCCATTGTACTGCGGGAGTTGCCGTGAATGATGATTTTTTCAGGGTCAACGGAGTAGTTTGCGATGAGATATTTGATAACGTTTACATCATCTACAACGTAGTCATAGTCCAAATCCTGAACGCTCTTGCCAGCTTCTTCATCATAGTAACTCGCGCCGATAGCTGAACGGTCATGGACGTTTACAACAATAGCATCTTCGCCAAGCCATGAAGTCGTAGCAGCATCGTACATTACGCCTGTGCCGAAATTATTTGTGCCATCACTGAGAATCCAGAAAGATGTGCCGTCTCCGGTAAACGTGAAGACTAAAGGATATTTATTTGAAGCATTATATCCATTGGGCACGTACAGGAAGCCGCGAACATAGTCATCTGAAACGGCTTTGGTTAGTGTTGCGCCGGTGCTGGGAATCTGAATGTTTAACTCCTCGAAAGATTTCAGAGTTCCTCTTCCGTCATCGGTATTGAAGCCAATATCTTTGGTTTCGAGCCACTTGTTTTCTGATGTGTAATTGCCTTTTGAATCTGTTAAAGAAAGATAGCTGCCCTCCGAATCTCCGGCATGATGTAATCTTAACTCCAGACTTTCACGCTTTTGATAGCCGCTAAGACGCATTTTGCTCAGTGCTGTCGGCAATGCCTTGTAACCGTTTTCGGTATCATCAGCACTCCCGAAATAAATCGTGCCGTCTTTTGCTCTGAACCACGGACCTGTGCAGTAAATGCCGAACGCGTTACGGGAACGGCTTCCTGTTTTGTTTTCGCCGTTGTAAATGAGAGCGTTCGACTCTGTAGCATAGGTATCCTGATAGGCGTACAACGTAACAGTCTGCCCGTCAACTTTGAAGCCGCTCAACTTTACCTGTCCGTAATTCGGAGTTTGTGTTCCGCGGTCTTCCAGAGTGTATACGCTCTGATAATTTCCCGCAGATAAACCGGAGAGATCAACTCCGTCATTGTAGATGATCTCCACTTGAGTGAGTCCCTGTCCGTAGGGCGTCATGTCTGTGGTTGCCTGCAGACTTTTGACATCGTTGGCAGTCAGGGTTGTCGCGTCTTTGATGGCTGCAAATACCGCCGAAGTCAGTGCAAAAAACACAGCAACTGTCAGGATTGCGGATAAAACTTTACCTCCTCCCGAAAAATAACGAGAAAGAGACAACGAAAAACGTTTTGAAAAATGTTTCGCATTCATAGAGAAACATCTCTCCTTTCTTAATATTTTAAATGAGTAAATAGGATAAATGAAATTTTATGATATATCGCAAAATTTGTAAACATAGAAATAAAAAAAGAGAGCCTTCAGAAAATTTTCAAAGACTCTCTTCAAAGAAAGTGAATTTTTTTGAATTTTTATTTTTTAGCCGGAAGAGCTTTACGTCCTTTTACTGCTGTTTCACCTTCGCCGATTTTGAACATTGAAAGCGAATCTCTCAAATCCTGAGCAAGCTGTGTCTGTTCGTCTGAAATTTTCGCA
>CAJODX010000025.1 GCA_905233295.1 uncultured Synergistales bacterium
TTCTTAAAAATTCGCCCTATTGTTTATCAACCCGAAAGTAAGGCTTATTACAAGTATGATAACAGCGGGTTCTATCGAGAGATAAGCGTGAACGACATCGATAAAGACATTATTAGTATTCTTGACGACATCGTACCTGATATGGTTAGTGGAAATCTCTTAAAAGAGATAGAACGTATATTACCTGCAAGGTGCATTTCGACGAAAAAGTTAAAAGACGCTTCGAATTACATCAACGTTAAGAATGGCTTGCTGAATTTAGTAACATTCACGTTAAAAAAGCATACGAAGCGAATTTTTACAACGCGGCAACTGGCATGTGAATATAATCCTGACGCAAAAGCTCCTAACTGGATAAAGTTCACAAAGACCGTATTTTTAGGAGATATACAGCTCTGCCGTCTGCTCCAAGAGGTTACGGGTTACGCAATTTCGCCAAAGACTGAGGCGCAAGCATTCTTCTTTCTTTATTCCGGAGGTTCATCAGGAAAATCAATTTACTGTAAAATACTTACGATGTTATTCGGCGGCGAAAAATTTGTTAGTAACGTTACATTAGGCGACCTCAATAGCAAATTCGCGAGACGGCAATTATTCGATGCAAGTTGTAATATAGCAACTGAAAATGAGGTTAAATCATTCAGCACCGAGACAATTAAGGCTCTGACTGGGCCTGATAGCTTGCAAATTGAGGGCAAATTTGAGAAAGCATTTTCGGCAGTAATTACGGCAAAGCAAATTTTTGCTCTTAACAATCTGCCGAAGCCCAAAGATATAACGTATGCTTTTTATCGAAGGCTTGTGATTGTACCATTCTTAGCTCGTTTCGTTGACGAACCTAAAATGGAGAATGAATTTAAGAGAAATCCTGAAATACTAAAAATTTTAGAATCTGAACTTGAAGGGACGCTTGCGTGGGCAATACGTGGCTTGAAAAGGCTAATTAAGAACGGTTATAAATTCACGCATTCAGACGAAGCCGAAAAGTTGCTTAATGAGTATCGAAGAGACATAGACCCCGTGCTTGACTTCTACAAAGCGTCTATTAAAGCTGAGAGTAATTCTAAACTGTCTTATGAAGAGCTTTATGAGGCTTTTGAAAATTATCGAAAGAGCAATGGAATAAAAGCTACAAAAGAACGTCGTGAATTTATCAAAGAATTACGATACCATTTAGAGCAGGGAAATATTTATTCCGAGATAAGGCACAGTAACAAGTTATATTTCCTGACTGGAATTGCTTTCAAAAAATCCTTTGATAGATGATTGCGGAGAATGCAGTACTCAAGAGATTACATGACGAAGATGATGGAGATAACAGAAATACAAAGATTTTAGGGTATTCCCTGCGTGGTCAGCCCAATGATGAAGAATTGATAATGCCGATGATAATTTTACTGAATACAATGTTAATGAATGGTTACCAGAGATTAAATTAAAGTTTAGGGGCATAGTAAGTGAGACGGGCTTTAATGCTCGCCTTGCTTATCCCTAACGAATAAAATTCAGTGTCAGACAAATATTATTAATTAAATACTTAACACAACGGAGGCTATCAATTATCATGACTAATATAAATTCGCTTTATAAAGAAGACACGAGAGCAGTAATTTACACACGTTTTTCAAGCCACAATCAGAGAGAAGAGTCGAATGAAGCTCAAATTAGGGCTTGTACAGAGTTCGCAACAATTAAAGGACTTCATATAGTAGATATTTATTCAGACAGTGCAAAATCCGGCACAAATGCCGATAGAGAAGCATTCCAGAGAATGATTAAAGACAGCGAAGAACACAAATTCAAATACTTACTTGTTCACAAACTCGATAGATTTGCAAGAGACAAATACGACTCAGTTGTTTATAAACGCAAATTGAAGATGAACGGCGTAACCCTCATTTCAGTATCAGAAAACCTTGACGGCTCGCCTGAAAGTCTGATATTAGAAGGATTGCTTGAAAGCATGGCACAATATTACAGCGTAAATTTAGCACGTGAAGTTATGAAGGGCATGAAAGAAAGTGCTTATGATTGTAAACATTTAGGCGGTATTCCTCCTCTCGGCTATGACGTTGACCCTGAAACACACAAATACGTCATCAATGAGAACGAGGCAAAAATCGTAAAAATAATTTTCGAGAAATACGCTCATGATGTAGGCTATAATCAAATTTTAAGCTACTTAAACGGCATGGGGTATCGTACCAAACGAGGAAAATTATTCGGCAAAAACAGCCTTTATTCGATACTTCAGAATGAAAAGTACGCTGGCAAGTACATTTTCAATAAGAAGCTCGAAAAAAGCGTTTCAGGAAAGAGAAATCCAACGTTAAAGCCTAAAGATGAATGGATTGTAATTGATGGTGGAGTTCCTGCGATTATCGACCAGCAAACTTTTGACATCGTGCAATTCAAAATGAAGAATAATCGTGATAAAGCAGGAATGTACAAGGCAAGAGAGATTTATTTATTGTCGGGTTTAATTATCTGCGGTGAGTGCGGTGAAGGAATGTACGGCAACACAAGAATTTGCGGACGAAATAAAAGCCGTTATTCTTCATATCGCTGTTATGGCGGTGCTAATAAGCGAGGCTGTAAAAATAAAGAAATCAGGCGTGAATACGTTGATAACTACGTACTTGATGAACTTTATGAAAAACTGTTCTCGAACTATTCAATCCAAAAACTAACGGCAATGCTTAACGAGTACAACAACAAAATAGCTTCTGAAGCTGACGGCGAATTAAAGCGAATTGAAAAGGCTCTTGAAGAAAATCAGCGCAAAATTTCAAATATTTTCAGCTTTATAATGGATAAAGGACTTTCAGCCGATATTGCACAGGCGGATTTGATGAGGCTTGACGAGGAAAAGAAATTATTAGAACGTCAACGCAAAGAAATTGAGGACAAAAATACCTCAAACGCAATTTCTGAAGCAATCGTTAAAGAGCTTATCGAACGTTCAAGCGAATTTATCAAGACAAGGAAATTATCGGAATGTCGGAATTTTATTACATCATACATTGACAAGGTTACTGTCTATGAAAATAAAGTCGAAGTGATTTTCAGGTTCAAGACGTTTAACAGTGATACTGGAGAATTTGAGGCGATGAAAAGCGAAGCAACTCGAAAAAGCCTGATTAAAAAATATAAACTGCCTCGAAAGGGCTTTCACGGGGCCGAAAAAGGGCAGGATTAGGGCTGAAAAATTCACGTAAAAAACGCTCCTAACCTTGACTTACTGCCTGAACGTTATTTTAGGGCCGAAGGGCTGAAAAGTAATAATTGTTTTATAATTATAAAATTAAAAGAGTGTCTTGAAAAATTCGGGACGCTCTTTTTTATTATCGCTATATAAAAAACAATTCAAAAATTTCGGCCCTTCAGCCCTCTTTATTGAAAATATACAGTGTTTGTCAGCATTCATGATAAATTTTAATAAAAATTTCAGCCCTATTTGCGCCCTATTCCAGTCCTGATTAAGCCCTGAATTAAAATTTTGTGATTTCTATTTGCTTCAGTACTGCACCGTAAACAGAACTCACAATAATTAAAGCGTCTCCCGATAATTTTTCGAGAAACGCTCTATTTTTCCTGATTTATGTTTATAACTCGCTTAAAATTTAAGTCGAGAGTTCTTCTGGTGGAGGCGGAGAGATTTGAACTCTCGTCCGACGCGGACCAATCGTGATGGCACTACAGGCTTAGTTCTGCAAAATTGTCGTTCGGGTCAGGCACAGAACATCCTTCTCCGTTCCAAGATTTTAAATATCTATCACCCTGCTAAAATCATCACAAGGCGGGGAGCTGCTTTTCATGACACCTCCGGCGAACCAGCAGCATTGTCCGTCCTTTGGCGTAGCCGGCTAAATTAAGCCGCTAATGCGAAATTATCTTCGACTTTTATTTTTTTGTCCGATAGTTTTACGGGTTGTTACAGACTTCCCCCGACCTGCTCCTTCAGACCCTTCTCGCGCCGTCGAAACCTGTCGCCCCCAAAAATTTTAATCATATGCCCCGTTACTGCGAACAGCCCGGGCAATATTTCTTTTGGCATCGCGGTCTGCTATCATATCGCGTTTGTCGTGAGCCGTTCTGCCCTTTGCAAGACCTAACTCGACTTTTGCACGTCTGCCGTCCTTGATATACACACTCAAAGGCACAAGAGTCAAACCTTTTTCACGGATTTTATTTTTCAAACGTATCAACTCGTGTTTGTGCATTAAAAGCTTTCTGTCGCGTTCAGGCTCATGGTTATAATACGTGCCTTTATCATACGGCGATATATGAACGCCAAAAAGCCATAACTCTCCGTTTTCAATCGAAGCATAAGAATCTTTCAAGTTAAGATTCCCTGCTCTGACACTTTTGATTTCCGTGCCCGTCAAAACTATTCCGCACTCGAATGCATCCAAAACAAAATAATCGTGCCTTGCCTTGCGATTCAGAGCTACCGTTTTGTTGTTGCTGTTATTAGACTTCGACATGGCGGAAAATTTACCATAAAAAAAATTTTTTTGCAAGAAGTTTCGGGAAACTTTTCATATGAATACATTCTGGAGATGAATCTCTAAAGAAAAAAATCGTAACGTTATCGAAAAATTTTTCTTCGTGAAATTTTATGAATGCTAAAAAATTTTTATATTTTTGTAGTGGCAAATGTAGTGGCAAAATTCTGTTTTTACTCGAAAAATTCTGCAATTCTGACTATGCCTTTTCAAACATTTTTCTCTCCATGTGCGTTATTATACACGAACATCGTTTTTTCGGAAAACTTCCTGATTTTCTTTTTTGCTTAAGTGCTATACTTGCAAGAAAATAAGGAGTGTGAATATTTTTGGCTCGTGAACTTGAAGTTGATGACATTCTCGTACCAAGACCCCAGCGAAGACGGAGAATATCTGCGCAGACGCAGCGGAAAACATACCGTTCAAATTCAAAAAATCCCGGAGGTTTTATGAAATTCGCCGCAGGATTTATCATCGTTCTGACTGTACTTGCCGTTACATTGTCGCTGTCTGATATAGGAGGCGGCGCAATCCTCAAAATAGCTCAGAATTATCTCGACGAAAATTATAAAATCTCTCTCAAAGCTGAAAAAATTTCGGGCAACCCCGTAAAAGGCTACACGCTTCACGATTTTGAACTTTCTGATTCAAAAAACGGCGGCAAAATTCTGTCCGCGGGATTCCTATCAGGACGCGTAAGTTTTCCTGCATTGTTCACAGGCAGGCTGAGACTTGCTGAAATTTCTCTCGGCGGTCTTGATACGGACGTTGAAAATCTGATAAAGACAATCGAAAATCTGAAAAATATTTCCGGGAATCTTGCTTCCGCATCTCCTGTTTCGTACTCTTTAACGGGAGCTGCCTTCGCTGATGAAAAAAATAAAATTCCCGATATTCCGTTAGACAGGTTCAGCGTTAAAGACAGCCGTCTTACATCTCAATACGGAGTCCTTGAAATTTTTAACGCAGGTGCAGATCTCGTAAATTTTATCGTTGATGTTGACGCAGCTGTCAACGGGCTTCCTCTCAATGGCAATATCGACATGGACACGAGCCTTACAAATATTGAAAAATCCGAATTTAATTTCGGTACAGGAAAAATAACTGCGACAGGCGGACTTATGGAAGAAAATCTGGATTTTCACGCTTCGTTTGAAAATTTGGATTTAAGCGAACTCACCGCGCTGTATCCGAAAATACTCGCCTCAAATGATTTTGCGGGCAAAGTAAATTTCAATGCCGATACATCAGGAACTCTCGATAATCCTAAAATTTCCGGAATTTTCGACTATAAGGGTTCAAAAATTTTCGGTTTCCCTGTTGAACGTGCGAACGCGAATCTTTCATACTCTGACAACAGACTCGCAATAGATAACATTCAGGCAAACGCTCTTAATATTCCGATACAGGGCACGATTGCCGTTGCGAACCGTCCGAACGAAAATACTTCAGTGATGATAAAACTTGACGGCACTGAAGCAAATCTTGACGGACTTGACAAAATTTTGAAAATGCCTGAGTTAAAAACTCTTTCGGGCAAAGTCTCGGCGTTCAGCGCAAATATCAGCGGACCTGTCAACGCTCTCAACGGACTTGCGGCTTTCTCAGCACCGAAAATTTCGTATCAGGGACGTTCCGTTACAAATATTAAAGCTCAGATTAAACTTGCAAAGAGCGACACTGCTGTCGTTGACGGAAAATTTAATTTTGAAGGCGCAAACGGATTTTTACAGGGAAACATCGCATCATTTTTAATCAAGCCGAATTTCAATTTAACCGCGAAACTCGCCAATCTTGACATAAAAAGAATCGAAAATATGATCCCTGACGCTTCAGATTATAAAATGTCAGGAGTTATCACGGCGGCTGTAAATCTAAAAGGCAGCATCGCAAATCCCGTCATCTCAGGTTCGCTGAACAGTCCGGCATTTTCGGGATTCGGACAGAAAATTACAAAGCCTGTCATAAATTTCACGTTTGCCGACAAAACTCTAACTCTTAACAAAACAGAAGGCACACTGAACGGAATGCCCGTAAATCTCAGCGGCACTGTAGGTCCTTTGCCTTCAAACAATCCTAATCTGAATATCAACGCGACTATCGCAATGTCTCCGGCAAATCTGAAAGCTTATGTTCCTGATATTAATCAATATGCGCTGAAAGGCACTGTCAACGCGGGCGTAAAAATTCAGGGAACTGTGAATAACCCTTCAGTGAAACTCATTGCGGCATCACAAAATTTACAGGCGATGAACATGCTCACGGCAAAAAACATTGAAGTAACGACTACAGCCGGAGGAGATTTAACAAAACTCGAAAAAATAAATCTCAATGCCTCGGCAGAGAGCATAACGGCGAGCGGCGTAACGTTCAGTGATGTCAGTGCTGCTGTCAGCAAAAACGATGACAGAATTTCATTAACAGCCTTAAACGCAAAGAGCGGCTCAGGCAGCATAACGGGCAACGGAACAGCTTCAGCGTCAGGCAAAGAGCCTCTTGATTTTAATTTTAAATTTGAAAATCTTTCGCTGGCTTCATTGGCTTCGGCTTCAGGAGCTGACATAAAAGGCGAATTGTCGGGGAATCTGAAAATTTCCGGGGCAAATTCAAATCCCGAAATATTTTTCAATGCCGGAGTTCCTTCACTCAACGCGATGGGCTTCATTCTGGACAACGTTATCGCTGATCTGTCAGGCACAACGAAAAGTCTTAAATTCAACAAGGTTGCGGCAAATGTCGAAGGCTCTGAGATAATCGCGATCGGCAATGTTCAGTTTTCGCCTCTGAAATTCAATGCGGCTCTCAACGGCAACAGCATAAAACTCGAAAAACTTTTAAGTGAAATTCCGGCATTGAAAGACAATCTCTCAGGCACGGCGGGATTTACATTTAACATCAACGGAACGGAGAAAGGCGCGTCAGGCAAAGGAACTCTTACAGCACCAAACATAAAGGCGTTCGGAATGAATTTAACGAATGTAAAACTTCCGCTTGCATATTCCGGAAATTCTTTTTCATCGAACAACGGAACGGCGAATTTATACGGCGGCTCGGCAAAAAATAATTTCAATTTCGACATCAAAAATATGAAATTCACCGACAACATCGAAGCAAACAACGTTGATGTGAACGGACTTGTTCAGGATGCCTCGGGAGGTCTGGAAGGAAAAATCACGGGCACAGGAAAACTCACGATGAAAATCAACGGCGAAGTCAAAGATTCCGCGGTTTACTCAGGCTCAGGAAATTTCTCGATGGGCGAGGGAGCTATCACGGGATTCAAATGGCTCGACCTCATCACACGCATTCACAAGTCGAACGGCATTCAGTACATGAACGTAAACGCACCGCTGGCACTGCAGACGGGAAAATTCATCATAAAGTCGGGAGCGATTGCCAACGCATATAAAAATGACGCACTGTATAAATATGCAAAACTCACGAAAGACGGCGTTATAAATTTTGGCGGCAATGACGTTACGATGGATTTTACTGCTGAAGGCAACGTAAATTATCAGTTAATCAACGCGATTCAGGGCGGCGGCGCAGGAGGACTTGAAGCTCTCCTGAAAGGTGGCGTCGCAACGTTGCAGGACGGCTTGAAAACTTTTATATCAGGCGGAATGAAAGGTGCTGAAAAACTCGCTTCAACAGGAGATTTCAGAATCATGAGCATCAGAATTTCCGGCAAAGCAGCTTCACCTTCATTTTCAAATCTGAAAGTCGGCGCATCTACCCTCAAAGCTCAGCAGACACAGCAAAAATCCGCTGACGTAAAACAGGAGTCTTTTCAGGATAAAGTCATCAACAGCGCGATTAACGCAATAATTCCAAACGATTCAAAAAAATCTGTTCAAGACGCGCTGAAAAACGAAGTCCAGAAAAAAATTCCGGCGAAAAATAAAACGCAGACTCAGGCAACAGAAACTCCTGCGAACACAAACACTAAGCAGAGCACGAAAGATAAAATTAAATCAGGAATCGAAAATGCTCTTAAAAATGAAAAAAATCAGGAACGCCTGAAAGAAGAACTGAAAAAAGGATTGGGAGGTCTGTTTAAATAATGCTGAGAATACTTCAAGACCCTGTGAAACTTTTATTAACGTTGCCCGCGCTCATCTGGGCATTATCGTTCCATGAATTTTGCCACGGCTTTGCCGCAAAAATGCTGGGCGATCCGACGGCTGAACGTTACGGAAGACTTTCATTGAATCCTTTTGCACATTTTGATCTTGTCGGAACGTTAATGCTTTTATTCGTTGGATTCGGCTGGGCAAAACCCGTTCCGATAAATTCGCGTTATTTCAGACACCCGCGCAGAGATTTGATTATCGTGTCGCTTGCCGGTGTAGCCGGAAATATTCTGACGGCTGTCATTACTGTTTTAATCATGCGTTTTCTGTGGCCGTACTGGTACGAGTTTACAGGACGCGCAGGATTAATTTTCTTTGTCCAGATGGTGAACATAAATATGGGGCTTGCGGCTTTCAACCTGATTCCGATTCCGCCGCTTGACGGTTCAAGAGTTCTTGAAGCTTTTTTGCCGTACAGATACATGGAATATTATTACTGGTGCGAACGTTACGGCACGATAATTTTGCTTGTGCTGCTGATGACAGGGATAATAAATGTTCTGTTCGACCCTATAATAAATCTTCTCTGGATGCTTTTGCCGGTGTAACAGAAAATTTTTTAGAATCGAACAGAGCAGATTTTTTCATTTCTTAGACGCTGAAGAATTTTCCGGCTTCATCTGCGCAAAATTTAACAGCATGTTCAACTGAAATTTTCACTCTCTGTTCGAGATCTTTTTCAAAAATTTTAATTTTTTCCTGCAGAATTTTTGTATTTTCATCGTGAACGCTCCTGCATCTTTTTTGAATTTCCAGAGTTTTGAACCAAACGTTATTTTTATACTCCAGCTCTTCCGGCTTTGTGTTGAAATGTTCGCGCAGAGCCTTCTCAGATTCTTCAAATTTTTCATATTCAAAATTTTCAGGACATAAAACGAGATAAGGCGATATGCACGCATGCCCTAATGCCTGACGCAAAATTATTTTTTTCGGGTCAGGGTTGATTTCGACGATGATGCTTTCGAGGGTGTCGCAGTTGCAGATTCCGATAGGCTTGTCAAAATGCTCAGGTTTTTCATCGTTATGCGAGCGCAGAATTTTTTTCATCGTTTCGATTTCGACTTTATGAGCAGGCTTAATCGAGAACGGCAAAGATTTCCATTCGTTTTTCAAAATTTCCGAAAGATTTTTTTCAAGAAGAATTTCAAATGCTTTCACATGCCTGTAAGTATTTTTTTCAAGCCCGAAAGTTTCTTTTGACTGATAAACCTTTGCAAAATCAAAATCGCCGTCTTCATCTCTGTACCATTCGCGTTTTTTTGCATATGAAATCAAATCTTCAAAATTTTTTTCGCTTTTTTGTATTGTATAATGATTGGGTATAACCGCGGCTTCATCGTCAGGAACTTTTGCAACAGCGTAATGTTTTCCGTTTACAATCTGCATAACAAAATCAGCAAACGCATATGAACGTCCGCTTGAGGCATAGCCGTATTTTTCGATTAAATCACACGCAATTTCTAGTGCGTTTTCTGCGGATTTTGCATTTTCAGCAACTAATCTGCGAAAGCCGTAACCTATGCCGCCGCTGAATAATTCCGGTTTATCTTCTTTTGAGTCCGCACAGTTGTTTGAACATATTACAACGCCGCTGCCGTTGACGAAAAAGTCGCAAAACGCTGAATCCGATGGATTATCGCTGATGGTTTTCGCTTCAGTCCAAAATAACGCCTTTGGATTTTCAGAAAGTTCAAGTTCAGCGCAGTAAGGCTCGAATTTGATTTTTGCGCCGGGTTTTCTATGACCTTCAGGTACAAAATGATTTTGTATCAAAAATTTTCCGGGAGCGTCTTCGTTGTGTCCGACGAGAACTTTACCTGTTGCCGAAGCGTTTTTACCGACTAAAATTGTCATGCAGGCGAAAGATTTTTCAGGAAAAACGGCTGTTAAGAGGATTAAAAGACTTAAAAACAAAAAAAATTCCATAAAATTTATCTTACCTTTACAATAAAAATTTCAAGGAGTCAGGAAATTTGTATTTTGTTAAGCGATCATTTTTTCGTAAAGAGCGTTTAAAGCTTTGCTGTAATCGGCT